>CALAKR010000371.1 GCA_937923225.1 uncultured Aquabacterium sp.
GGCGCTGACGAAACCGGCCTCGTACAGGGCCGGCGCCAGGTACACGCCCGCGTCCAGCATCTGGTGGAAGAAGCGGTTGAAGCGGTCCTTGTCGGTGGCCAGCACGGCCGGGTAGTTCTGCGGCAGTTCGGGTCCGAAGAAGAAGCCGAACATGCCGCCTTCGCAGTCACCCGCCATGGGCACACCGGCCTCGCGGGCCACCTGGGCCAGCCCTTGCGACAACTCGCGCGTGCGCTGGCTCAGGGCCTCGAAGAAGCCGGGGCGCTGGATCAGCTTGAGCGTAGCCAGGCCGCAGGCGGTGGCCACCGGGTTGCCCGAGAGCGTGCCGGCCTGGTAGACCGGGCCCAGCGGCGCCAATTGCGACATGATGGACCGGGGGCCTGCGAAGGCCGCCAGCGGCATGCCGCCGCCGATCACTTTGCCGAACACCGACAGGTCGGGCTTGAAGCCGGGGATCTTCCGGGCGTAAATGCTCTGCGCACCACCCAGGGCCACGCGGAAGCCCGTCATCACCTCGTCGAGCACCAGCAGGGCGCCGTGCTGGGTGCACAGCTCGCGCAGGCGTGTCATGAAGGGAATGCTGGCCCGCACGAAGTTCATGTTGCCGGCGATGGGCTCGATCATCACGCAGGCGATCTCGCTGCCTTGCTCGGCAAACGCTTCTTCCAGTTGGGCGACGTTGTTGTACTCCAGCACCAGGGTGTGCTGTACCACCTCGGGGGGCACGCCTGCACTGGTGGGGTGGCCGAAGGTGGCCAGGCCCGAGCCGGCCTTGACCAGCAGGGCGTCGGCATGGCCGTGGTAGCAGCCCTCGAACTTGACCAGCTTGGCGCGGCCCGTGGCGCCGCGCGCCAGGCGGATGGCGCTCATGGCGGCCTCGGTGCCGGAGCTCACCAGGCGCACCTGCTCGGCGCTGGGTACCAGCTTCAGGATCTCTTCGGCCAGCTCGATCTCGCGCTCGGTGGGTGCGCCGAAGGAGAAGCCTTCTTCCACCGCCTTGCGCACGGCTTCGAGCACCTCGGGGTGGCCGTGGCCCAGGATCATCGGGCCCCAGGAGCCGATGTAGTCGATGTAACGCCGGCCCTCGGCATCCCACATGTACGCGCCCTGCGCGCGGGCGATGAAGCGCGGCGTGCCGCCCACGGCGCGGAAGGCACGCACGGGCGAGTTCACGCCGCCGGGGATGACGGCCTGGGCGCGTTCGAACAGGGCCTGGTTGGTGGCTGCGGCGGTGCGGGAATCAGTGGACATGGCGGGGGTTGGGCGCAGAGGTGGGCTCGTCGGCCCCGAGGCCTTCGCCACCATCGGGATCGCCTTCGCCTTGTCCTTCGGGCGGCAGCGCCCAGAAGAAGCGGTCGGGGATGACGCCGCCCATGCCGGGGCGGAAGCCCGCGTCGAGCGACTGGTCCAGGAAGCTCAGGGCCTCGGACACGGCCTGGTCCACAGCCTCGGTGGTGGCCAGGATGGCGGTGAGCGCGGCGGACAGGGTCTCGCCGGCGCCCACGAAGCTGGTGTCGAAGCGCTCGAAGCGCTCGCCGGCGAGGGCGCCCTGGGGCGAGGCCAGCACGTTGTCGATGAACTGGTCGGGCAGCTGTATGCCGGTCACCAGCACGAACTGGGTGCCCAGGCCGTTGGCGGCCACGGCAAGCTCGCGGGAGGAGGGCGGACGCTCGGATTCCCAGTCGGGCAGCAGCAGGTCGGTCAGCGTCTGGTGGTTGCCCACCAGCACGGTGGCCGAGGGCAGGATCAGTTCCTTGAAAGCATCCAGGTAAGACACCTGGCGCTCTTCGTCCAGGAAGGAGACATTGCCCAGGTAGGCCACCAGCGGCACGTCGGAGTAGTCGGCCAGGATCTCGGCGACGGCGCTCACGTTCTCGGCGTTGCCCAGGAAGCCAACCTTCCAGGCGGCGATGGGCGCGTCTTCAAGGATGGTGCGGGCCTGCTCGACCACGGCGTCCGGGTCGATGTCGTAGCTGTCCAACACCTCGGCGGTGTCGCGCACCAGCACGCCGGTGAGCACGGGCAGCGCGTGGGCACCCATGGAGGCCACGGTGGTGATGTCGGCGGCGATGCCGGAGGCACCGCTCGGATCGTTCACGTTGAACGTGAGCACGCAGGCCGGGGAGCTCAGTTCTTGCGCCTGATCATCGGGGAGACCGGGATCCTGAGGGGTTGCGGAGATGGGCGTCATGTAGTCTGCCAGTGTGATTCCGTGATGGAAGGCCCTGTGTGCACAGAAGAGTTGTATTGAATCGTTACACCAGGGAGCCCGAGGGTAGAAGTGCCCAGAAACCCTGCGTTTCGTGAGGGTTGGCGTGGCTACAATGGATCGATTGTATTCATGCTGGCCCTGAAAACGTGAAAGCTTCCCGTACCTGGATGTGTCTGATTTGTGGGTGGATCTATGACGAGGCGGCCGGGTTGCCAGAAGAAGGCATCGCACCGGGCACGGCCTGGGAAGACGTGCCGATGAACTGGGTGTGTCCGGAGTGCGGCGCCCGCAAGGACGATTTCGAGATGGTGCAGATTTGACGCACCGTGCCGGTCTGGGCTCGGCCATCGCAGGAGGATTCGTTTCGTGAGCGACATGGGATCTGATGCAGGGGAGCGAGCGCCCGTCCGGGTGCTCGTCATCGACGACAGCAACACCATCCGGCGCAGCGCCGAGATCTTCCTCAAGCAGGGGGGCTATGAAGTGCTGCTGGCCGAAGACGGCTTCGATGCCTTGTCCAAGGTCAACGACCACGCGCCGGACATCATCTTCTGCGACATCCTGATGCCGCGGCTCGACGGCTACCAGACCTGCGCCATCATCAAGCGCAACCCGAAGTTCGCCGCCACGCCCGTGATCATGCTGTCCTCCAAGGACGGCCTGTTCGACAAGGCACGCGGCCGCATGGTGGGCTCCCAGGATTACCTGACCAAGCCCTTCACCAAGGACCAGTTGCTGCAGGCCGTGGCCGCGCATACCGTGGGCCGCACGGCCACCGAATCGCCGAGCGCTTGAGCGTTCGAGCGCCTGAAGAATTCCGAGGATGTAGAAACATGCCGATTCAGAAGATTTTGTTGGTCGACGATTCCAAGACCGAACTGCACGTGCTGTCCGAGCTGCTGACCAAGCGCGGCTACCAGGTGCGCACCGCAGAGAACGGCGAGGACGCGCTCAAGCGCCTGCAGGAAGACCGCGCCGACCTGATCCTGATGGATGTGGTGATGCCCGGCCAGAACGGCTTCCAGCTCACGCGGGCCATCACGCGGGATCCGCAGTACGCCGACATCCCGGTGATCATCTGCTCCAGCAAGAACCAGGAGACCGACCGCGTGTGGGGCCTGCGCCAGGGCGCGAAGGACTACGTGGTCAAGCCCGTCAACCCCGAAGAGCTCTTGTCCAAGATCAAGGCCTTCGGCTGAGCGAGAAACCTGAGCGCCGCGCCACGGGAGGGGCATCGACGATATGGCCAACAAGGAAGCATTGCGCGAGCTGCAGCAGCGGCTGGCCGAACGCCTGCGCCTGGCGCGCGAAAGCGCGCCCACGCGCAGCTGGCTGGCGGTGGAGGCCGGCGGCCATGGTTTCCTGCTGCCGCTGGAGCAGGCCGGCGAGATCTTCTCGCTGGTCGGGCTGCAGCCCGTGCCGCACAGCCAGCCCTGGTTCCTCGGCGTGGCCAACCTGCGGGGCCAGCTGCATGGCGTGATCGATCTGGCCGTCTTCATCGGGCTGCCGTCGCGCCCCAGCTCGCCGCTGGATCTGGCCAGCAAGGATGCGGGCCGGCTGGTGGCGTTCAACGCGTCGCTGCAACTGAACTCGGCGCTGCTCATCGACCGCCTGCTGGGCCTGCGGCGCCCGCAGGACATGAGCGAAGCCCCGGTCACCACGGCGGGGCGTCCGCACTTCATCACGGCCGAGCTGGCCGATGCCCAGGGACGCCCCTGGTACGAACTCAATCTCGCCGCACTGGCCTCGGACGAGGCCTTCCTGAAGGTGGCGGCTTGAGGGGCCTGATGGCCGGCCGCACCCTCAGGATCTGAAGAATCACTGGAGCACCTAGCAATGAGCTTTCTGAGCCGTATCAAGGATCTGGGCAAGTCGCGCGACGAAGACGAAGTCCAGCCCGACGCGCTGGTGGCCGATGGCCTGGTCACGGCCAACGGGGCGCAGACGGTGGACACGCAGACCGCCCACTCGGGCCTGCCCACCACCTCGGTGCAGGAAGAATCCATCATCTCCGAGGCGGCGCCTTCCGAGTTCCCGGCCGACTACCACGACACCCGGCTGAAGCCCGAGCTTGATCTGCTGGGTGATCAACTGCCCCCCGAGCCCAAGACCAGTCTGCCCTTGATCGGACACCAGCCGCTGGAACGCCAGCAGCGTCTGCTGGTGGGTGCGGTGGTGCTGGGGGTGATCGGCCTGGTGGCCAGCGCCATCTTCGCGGTGAATGCGGCCGATCGCCGTGCCACGCAGGCCGCAGCCACCGGTCAGGCGCTGATGCAGTCGCAGCGCCTGGCCAAGTCCGTGTCCCAGGCCCTGGTGGGCCGTGCCCAATCCTTCGATGAAGTGGCCGATTCGGCCAAGGTGCTGGCGGCCAATGTGCGCGGCCTGACGCAGGGCGATGCGGCCCTGGGCATTTCCGCGGCGCCCACTGGCGTGCAGAGCGTGATCACGCCCTTGCTGCCTTTTGTGGACCGCGCCGAGAAGAATGCCGGTTTCGTGCTCAAGCAGAAGGACGTGCTGACCAAGGTGAGCACCTCGCTGCGCGAGGTCAACGGCCACTCGTCGGACCTGCTGGACCTGGCCGAAAGCATCGCCACCACCAAGATCGAGAAGGGCGGCGTGACGCCCGATGAGCTCAAGGCGCTGAACCAGCTGGTGATGCTGACGCAGCGGATCGGCAAATCCGCCAACGAGTTCCTGACCGTGGAAGGCGTGTCCACCGAGGCCGTGTTCCTGTTGGGCAAGGATTTGAACTCCTTCAAGGAACTGGCCGAGGGCCTGACCAAGGGCAATGCCGAACTGCGCCTGCCCGGCACGCGTGACCCGGAGGTGCGCGAGCAGCTCGAGGCGCTGCTGGCCCTGTTCGAAGAGATGCGCACACAGTCCAGCTACATCCTGGGCTCGCTGCAGGGCCTGGTGGCCGCGCGTGATGCGCAGGTCAGCATCGTCGACGACAGCGAACCGCTGCGCAAGGGCCTGGAGCAGGCCCAGAAGCAACTGGCCGAAGGCGCCGGCATCGGCGGTGTCAACGTGGCGCTGCTGCTGGTGTTCCTGGCGCTGGCCGGTGCGGCCGGTTATGGTCTGGTCAACGTCTACCTGGCTGAGCAGCGCCACCGTGCGCAGGTCGCTGAATTCCAGCGCCAACAGGCCGAGCGGCAAGAGCATGAGGCCAAGCGCGTGAACGACGCCAACCAGGCGGCCATTCTGCGTTTGATGAACGAGTTGCAGATGGTGGCTGAAGGTGACCTGACGCAACAGGCCACGGTGACGGAAGACATCACCGGCGCCATCGCCGACTCGGTGAACTTCACGGTGGAAGAACTGCGCACCCTGGTGGCGCAGGTGCAGGGCACGGTGTCGCGGGTGTCGGACACCACCGGTCAGGTGGAGGCCACGTCGACCGAGCTGCTGGCCGCGTCTGACGAGCAACTGCGCGAGATCCGTGAAACCGGCGAATCCGTGCTGAACATGGCAGGCCGAATCAACGAAGTGTCCGCCCAGGCCCAGCACTCCGCCGAGGTGGCGCGCCAATCGCTGAGCGCCGCGGATTCGGGCCTCAAGGCCGTGCAGGATGCCATCGGCGGCATGAACACCATCCGCGAGCAGATCCAGGAAACCTCCAAGCGCATCAAGCGCTTGGGTGAATCGTCACAAGAGATCGGCGAAATCACCGAGCTGATTTCCGACATTACCGAACAGACCAACGTGCTGGCGCTGAACGCCGCCATCCAGGCGGCCTCCGCCGGTGAAGCGGGCCGTGGCTTCTCCGTGGTGGCCGAAGAAGTGCAGCGTCTGGCCGAACGCTCGGGCGACGCGACCAAGCAGATCGCGGCGCTGGTGCGCACCATTCAGACTGATACGCAAGATGCCGTGGGCGCCATGGAGCGCTCCACGCAGAAGGTGGTGGAGGGTGCTCACCTGTCCGATGCGGCCGGTGCGGCGCTGAACGACATCGACCGCGTGTCGCGCCAACTGGCCGAGCTGATTCAGGAGATCTCCTCGCAGGCGCTGCGTGAAGCCGAATCGGCCAACGTGGTGGTGGCCAACATCCAGCACATCTTCGCCGTGACCGAGCAGACCGGTGATGGCACGCGCTCGACCGCCCAACTGGTGCGCGAGCTGTCCAAGACCGCCGATGAATTGCAGCAATCGGTGGCCCGTTTCAAGATCGCCTGAGCCTGCTGACGCACGCCGACGACCGCCTCCTGGACGAACCCTTCGATGGACGATCTGATGGACAGCCCGCAAGCCTCTCCCGTGTCGGACGACCTCAGTGCCCTGGCCTGGGTGCACGATGAAGTCCGCAAGTCGCTGGAGGCCGCGCACAAATCCCTGCACCGCTGCCTCAAGGAGGCCGAGGCCACGGGCTTCTCGGATGTGGACGCGCTGGACCCGGCCGTGCTGCGCACGGCCCGCAGCAAATCCACCAGGGCGTGGGGGCGCTGGAGCTGGCCGGCCTGCCGGCCGGTGCCATGCTGCTGCGCGCCAGCGAGGCCGTGGTGCAGAAAATCGTCGCGCGCCCGCAATCCATCAACGCCCAGGCCATCGAGGCCGTGGAGGCCGCGTCGTTCGCGCTGCTTGATCTGATGCGCCGCCGTCTGGCGGGCAAGCAGGTGTCGGCGCTGGCGCTGTTCCCGCAGTACGAGGCACTGATGGCCTTGTCGGGCTCCGAGCTGGCCCGCCCGTCGGATTTGTGGGTGCAGGAGTGGCCGCCGCTTTCGCTGGATGTGCCCCTGGCCGCGCCGGCCGATGCCACGCCGCGCGGGGTGGATGCCCAGGCCGTGGCCGTGTTCGAGACCACCTTGCTGCAGTTGCTCAAGGGCGCGCCCGTGTCCCAGGCTCGGCCGCTGGTCGAGCTGTGTGGCCAACTGGCCGCTGATGCCGAGGGACGCCAGGCCCACCGCGAGGCCGCCACCTGGGTGCTGGCCTGTGGCTTCCTGGAGGCCCTGGCCGAAGGGCGCCTGCCGCTGAGCCTGCATGTGAAGCGTGTGCTGTCGGCCTTGCTGAGCCAGTTGCGTACGCTGGCGCGCCAGCCCGGCATGCCGTCCGATCGCCTGGCACATGAACTGCTGTTCTTCTGCGCGCAGGCCGAACCTGCCGCGTCGGCTGCGTCGCCGGCCGGTGGGGTGCTGGACCGCCTGCGCGAGGCCTTCCGCCTGGGCGGGCATGAGCCGGTGGACCTGGTCCAGTCGGCGCTGGGGCGTTTTGATCCTGCATGGGTGGCCCAGGCCGTCAAGCGCGTGGCCTCGGCCAAAGAGGCCTGGTCATCCGTTGCAGGCGGTGAACTGCTGCGCCTGAGCGGCTTGCACGAGCCTTTCTCGCTGGTGGCTGATTCGATCCGGCGCCTCTATCCTGATGGCGAAGCCCTGGGCGCGGCCCTGCTGGCCGCGGCCGATGGCACGGTCAAGTCGGGTGCGGCGCCCGAGGCGGCGGCTGCCATGGAAGTGGCCACCAGCCTGCTGTACCTCGAAGCCTCGCTGGACGAGGCCGAGTTCGAGCACCCGCAAGAGCGCCAGCGCACGCAGCGCCTGGCCCAGCGTCTGCAGGCCGTGCTGGCTGGCCAGCCCGCCGAGCCACTCGAGCCCTGGATGGAGGCGCTGTACCGCCACGTGTCTGATCGTCAGACCATCGGCAGCGTGGTGCAGGAGCTGCGCAGCGCTCTGGGCGAGGCCGAAAAGCGCATCGACCAGTTCTTCCGTGATCATGAGAACGTGACACCGCTGGTCGAGGTGCCCTCGCAGCTGCAGTCCATGAAGGGCGTGCTGGCCGTGCTGGGCCTGGACGCGGCGGCGCAGGCCGTCTCGCGCATGCGCGGTGATGTCGAATCCCTGCTGGCCCCGGGCGCTGATCTGCTGCAGGCCGCGCACAGCGGCGTGCATGACCGGCTGGCTTCCAACCTGGGAGCCGTCGGCTTCCTGGTGGACATGCTGGCGGTGCAGCCCGGCCTGGCCAAGAACCTGTTCGTGTTCAATGCCGACACGGGCGTGCTCTCGCCCATCATGGGCCGCGCGCCGCAGCCTCAGCCTGATGTCGATCCCATCGAGGTGATGGCCCGCCCGGCCGAGCAGGTCGAGCGCGTGCGTACGCAGGAAGTCGCCGAGACGCTTGCCGAATCCGTCGGGCGCGAGGACGTGCCCCTGGCCACCCTGTCTGACGAGATCCAGCACCTGGCCGACACGCCCCTGGTGCAGGACCAGCCTTCGCTCGCTGCCAGCCTGGCCAGCGCCCAGGCCGCGCTGGACCGCGCCGCCGCCACCGATGACCAGTCCGAGCAGCAGCAGGCCCGTGAAGAAGCCGTGGCCGCGCTCAACGATTTCGTGCAGTCCGTGACCGAGCCGGTCGGTGTCGACGAGCCCATCGACCTGTTGCCTGAGCCCGTGCCGCAGGCGCCGCTGGTGCCCGAGAAGCCCGCCGCGCCCGAGGCCACCGGCCTGGAAGAGGACGATGAGATGCGCGACATCTTCATCGAAGAGGCGCGCGAGGTGATCGGCGATGCCCGCACGGCCCTGGCCGGCCTGTCGCGCCAGCCTGATGACGTGACCTTGCTCACCACGGTGCGCCGCGCCTTCCACACGCTCAAGGGCAGCTCGCGCATGGTGGGCCTGGGCGATTTCGGCGATGCCGCCTGGGGCTTCGAGCAGCTCTACAACGCCTGGCTGGCCTCGCAGAACCCCGCCAACGATGAACTGATGGGCCTGAGCATCGAGGCGCTGACCCATCTGGAGCGCTGGGTGGACGCCATCGCAGCCCGCCAGGCCCAGGGCTGGTCGCCCGCCAGTTTGGTGCAGGCGGCCGAGGCACTGCGCCTGCACAACCGGCGTGAGGCCGTGGTGCCGCCGGACCAGTTGCCGGAGCGGTTGTCGGAGGCGTCGGCGGCGATCGCTGAACCGGAGCCCGCCGCGCTGGCCGATGTCATCGAGCCCATCGAACCGGCTTTGTCGCTGCAGGCGCCTGTCGACGCCACGGCCGATCTGCCTGTGGCCGAGGCTGTCGAGATCGCGGAAGCCGCCGAGCCGGCTGCCGAGCCAGCGGCCTCTGAGCCTGAACTGCGCATCGAGTCCGGCGAACTGCCCGCCGAGATCGACCTGATCGAGGTGTCCCTGGTCGACGACGATGCTGTGTCCCGCGAAGCCGAGGCCCAGGCCCTGGCAGCGGCCGCCGCCAAGAACGAGCCTCCGCCCCTGGATGAAACGGTGGCCGACGTGCTGTCGCCGCCCGAGGTCGAGTTGCCTGCGCATGCGGGCGATCCCATCGAAGCGCCGCCCCTGCTCGAAGAGGCGCTTGACCTCATCGTGCTGGACCTCAAGGAGGACGAGGCCTTCCGTGTGGTGCCTGCTGCCGCTGCCACCGAGACCGTTGCGCCCGAGGCGCCGCAGCCCTTCCTGGACACGTCCTCGCGGGCTTTTGAAGATACCGCGCCGCCCGTGCTGGATACGCCGGATGCATCGCCTGACGCTGATGCGGCGCAACCTTCGCAACCTGGCCCTGACGTCGCACTGCCGGAGTTGCAGGAGCTGGCCGAACTGCCGCTGGACAGCATCGAAGTGATCGAGGCCGATGCCGACCTGAGCCTGCCTGAGCCGGATGTGCTCACGCTGCCTGATGACACCCAGGCCGCTGCTGATCTGTCGCTCGACTTGCCATCGGCGCCTGTGACGGAGCCCATCAACGAAACCGACCTGAGCGATGACGATCAGGTCAAGGTGATCGGCCCGCTGCGCATCAGCATCCCGCTGTTCAACATCTACCTCAACGAGGCCGATGAGCAATCGCGCCGCCTGAGCATGCAGCTGGGCGAATGGGCGCTGGAGTGGCAGCACCCCGTCAGTGACGAGGCCGTGGCGCTGGCGCATTCGCTGGCCGGCAACTCCGGCACCGTGGGCTACACCGAGCTGTCGCGTCTGGCGCGTGCACTGGAACACGCCCTGGCCCGCTCGCAGGGCGCCGGTCGTGGCGACGAGGCCTCGGCCGCGCTGTTCAGCGATGCGGCCGAAGAGATTCGCCGACTGCTGCACCAGTTCGCCGCCGGCTTCCTCAAGTCGCCGAACGAAGACCTGCTGCACCGCCTGGAGCACTACGAGCCGCCCGAGCCCTTGCGCGCGGACGTGGCCGCCCGCCAACACCTGCGCTTGGTCCGCGCTGAAGACGAAAGCCCCGAATTGACGGGCGAGATCGTTGAGGCACCTCAGTCGCTTGCTGGCGACGAAGCTTCCATCGATCTCCCCATTGAGCCTGTCGTTGATGAGCCGCTGCCAGAGCCCGAAGCAGCTCATGTGAGCGTGGAGTCCGCGCTGGATACGCCCGCCGAGGACATTGCGCCTTCCGTGGTGACGCCAGCCATCACGCTGGGCCTGCCCGAGGTCAAGCCCTTCGAGCCCTTGCCCGAGCAGCCCGCCAGCGAGCACCTGGTGCGCGCCGTCGGCACTGATGTGGACCTGGGCGCCGATGCCGACATCGAGGCCGTCGACGCCATTGATGCCGACCTCTTCCCCATCTTCGAGGAAGAAGCCCTGGAGCTGTTGCCTCAACTGGCCGCCGACATGCGCCAATGGGTGCAGCACCCTCAGCGCCGTGATCTGGCCGATGCCTGCATGCGTACGCTGCACACCTTCAAAGGTGGTGCACGACTGGCCGGGGCCATGCGCCTGGGTGAACTGGCGCACCGCATGGAGTCGGCCATCGAGCGGCTGATCGCCAGTGACCAGATCCAGGCTGCTGACCTTGAGCCGCTGGAAGCCCGTGGCGACGTGCTGGCCGAGGTCTTCGAATCGCTGCAAAAGCGTGACCAGAGCACCCAGCAGGATCTGGCCCAGCGCCCGGCCTCGCTGGTGGCTGCCAGCGCCCAGGATCAACCTGAGGCCGCATCGGGTGCCTTGCTCGACGCG
>CALAKR010000372.1 GCA_937923225.1 uncultured Aquabacterium sp.
TAAGCAGGAAACCTCAAAAAGGTCCGCTGTTAGAGATAGTGGAGAAGACATGCAATACACACTGAAGACTCTGGCTGCAGCAGCAGCTCTGGCTGTGGTCGGCGTTGCCAATGCCGCCCCCGTGACCACCGTGGTTGGTGGCACCAACAGCCTCAACGGCACACCGCTGACGCTGCAAGGCGGCTCCGGCACCCTGTCGTTCAGCACCTCGCTGCTCGAATCGCTGGACAGCGCTCAAGTGGAAATCACGGAAGTGGCACCTGCCACGGCCATCATCGATCGCTACTACGATGAGGACCTGGGCGGCTACATCTACAACTCGGCCAGCGCTTCCGCACCCATCACGTCGGTCACCGCCGACAACGTCTCGGGTGCCGTGCTCTCCGTGGCCACGGCTGGTGGTGCCACCATGGTTGCCCCCAAGGCTGCCGGCATCTCCTCCGGCGGCACGCTGTCGGTGAGCAACCTGAACGTTGACCTGACGACCAAGCGCGTCTACGCCAGCATCACCGGCAACTTCAGCGGCGCCGCCACCTTCAACACGGCCACCAACACCCTGGGCAAGGCCGGCACTGCTGATGCGCCCATCACCACGGTGGACAATTTCTACCTGTGGGATTACTCCGCGCTGAGCGGCCCCACCACCGTGACGGGCGCCGGCAGCTACATCAACGTGATCTCCGGCCTGAAGATCACCGAGCAGGGCTTCGCCCACTTCGTGAGCGCCCTGCGTCTAGGTGGCACCGGCATCAACGCGCTGAAGGGCGTGAACGACTTCGGTCAGATCAACTCCACGATCAACGTGACGCCCGCCGTGCCCGAGCCTTCCACCTACGCAATGGCCATTACGGGCCTGCTCCTGGTTGGCGTGGCCGCTCGTCGCGCTCGCAAGGCCTGATAGATCACGCCATTGCATCTTGGGAGCTTCTAGGGCATATCGCCCGACGCACCGACAGCGATGGTGCTGTCATGCCGGGCTCGGCCAATATGGCCTGATTCTCCCTTGACCTTACCCTCCTTTCCTCGCGCAATTCGCCAGCGCAATTGACGAGGATTGACGAGTGATGCGTGCAGTCATGCCACGCATCACTCGCGACTGGGACATCCAAGTATCGGTCATGTCGATACCGTCACGACCAGCCCAGTACCTGGCAGCGGCAACGCTCGCAGCCTGATTTGTCCTCCCGCCATCCAGCGCGGTGCAGGAACCCCAGGGCATACACCCCTGACTTGAGCATCCACGGTTTTGCGTCCATCGCCATCGACACCCTGGGCGGGTTTGATCCATGCCTCGTTGGCCAGACGTTCAAAAGCTCAAAAAACTCCAACTAAGGGCTTTGACGCCCCCGCGGCAGCCAGCGTACTTACCCTTATTACCCCCCCACCTGCATGTTTGTAAATGCGCCTAGTTCCGTTACGTATGTAACGATCGTAAGTTAGGGTCAGCAGCAGGTAGGCAGCCCAAATACACGCCGTTAGGATGCGCCCAACCCGATACAAAAAGTCGGGTTTCCGTGAAGGAGTACGCGGACGCCTTCGCAAGAAAAGCAGGAACCATCACAAAGGTCCGCTGTTAGAGATAGTGGAGAAGACATGCAATACACACTGAAGACTCTGGCTGCAGCAGCAGCTCTGGCTGTGGTCGGCGTCGCCAACGCTGCCCCCGTTACCGTCGCAGGCACCAGCGGCACCGGCACGCTGTCGTTCAGCACCGCCCTGCTTGAGTCGCTGGACAGCGCTCAAGTGGAAATCACGGAAGTGGCACCTGCCACGGCCATCATCGATCGCTACTACGATGAGGACCTGGGCGGCTACATCTACAACTCGGCCAGCGCTTCGGCTCCCATCACTTCGGTGATCGCCGATGACACCACGGACGCCGTGCTGTCCGTGGCCACGGCTGGTGGTGCCACCATGGTTGCCCCCAAGGCTGCCGGCATCTCCTCCGGCGGCACGCTGTCGGTGACCAACCTGAACGTTGACCTGACGACCAACCGCGTCTACGCCAGCATCACCGGCAACTTCAGCGGCGCCGCCACCTTCAACACGGCCACCAACACCCTGGGCAAGGCCGGCACTGCTGATGCACCCATCACCACGCTGGACAACTTCTACCTGTGGGACTACGCCGCCATCAGCGGCCCGACCACGATCTCCGGCCCTGGCACCTACAACAACGCCATCACCGGCCTGACGATCACCGAGCAAGGCTTCGCCCACTTCGTGAGCGCCCTGCGTCTGGGTAACACCGGCATCAACGCACTGAAGGCCGTGAACAACTTCGGTCAAATCGACTCCGCGATCACCGTGGCTGTTCCTGAGCCCTCGACCTACGCCATGGCCATCGCTGGCCTGGCCCTGGTTGGCGTGGCCGCTCGTCGCGCACGCAAGCAAGCCTGATCGGCTGACGTTGTCAATTGGCCTGGGTAACCGGGTTGGTTGACGGCAAAAAAACCGCCCTGGTTTCGGCCAGGGCGGTTTTTTCATGGGTGGGCGGGCAGCAAGCCCACCTGCCTGTGAGGCAAGGGGCTTACCCCTCGCTCACCGAAGCTTCTCCATGGCCCTTGCGACGAACCAGCCGGTGCGTCCAATCGATCAGGTCATCCACGAAGGTGAACACCACCGGGATCACCAGCAGGCTGAGGAAGGTCGAGGTGATCAACCCACCGATCACCACGATGGCCATCGGCGCGCGGAAGCTCGGATCCACCCCGATCCCCAAGGCAATCGGCATCATGCCGGCGCCCATGGCGATGGTGGTCATGATGATGGGACGGGCCCGCTTGTGGCAGGCATCGATGATGGCCTCCCAGCGATCCAGCCCATGCTCCTTGCGCGCGATGATCACGTAGTCCACCAGCAGGATCGAGTTCTTGGTGGCGATGCCCATCAGCATGATCAGGCCGATCATCGAGGGCATGGACAAGGCCGTCTGCGTGATGAAGAGCGCCATGAAGGCCCCCGGCACCGACAGCACCAGCGCCGCCAGGATGGTGATCGGCTGCACGAAATCCTTGAACAGCAGCACCAGCACCACGTAGATGCACATCACCCCGGTGAGCATGGCCAGACCGAAGCTGGTGAACAGCTCGGCCATGGCTTCGGCATCGCCCACGGTGGTGCGAATGATGCCCGGCGGCAAGGCCTGCAGGCTGGGCAGGGCCAGCACGGCCTTTTCCACCTCGCCCAGCGGCTGCTGGTTGAGTTCGATCTCGAAGTTGATGTTGCGCAGGCGGTCGTAGCGGTTGATCTGTGCCGCGCCGCCGTCCATGCCGATGACGGCGACGTTCTCCAGCGGCACGGGGCCGCGTGCGCCAGGCACCGGCAGGCGCGCGATCAGGTTCAGGTCGGTGCGCGCCTCCTGCGGCAGGCGAACCATCACCGGCACCTGGCGCTGCGACAGGTTCATCTTGGCCAGGCCCTGATCGTAATCGCCCGCCGTGGCGATGCGCAGCGTGTCGGCAATGGCCGCCGTGCTCACGCCCAGGTCCGCCGCGCGAGCGCTGTCGGGCCGCACGATCAGCTCGGGCCGAGTCAGGCTGGCGTTGGAGGTGACGCTGCCGATGCCGGGGATGGCACGCAGTTCCTGCTCCACCGTGCGGGCGTACGCGCTCAGGGTGTCCCCGTCCTCACCGGCCAGCACCAGCACGTATTTTTCAGACGAGCCGCCAAAGCCCACTGTCACACGCGCGCCCGGCAAGGCGTGCAAGGCCTGGCGCAACTGATTCTCGATGTCCTGCTTGCTCACGCCGGAACGATCACTGCGGTGCGTGAGGTTCAAGGTCAAGGTCGCCTTGTTGACCTGCCCGGCGCCCTGCGGTGCAAAGGGATCACCGCCCGAGCTGCCGCCGCCGATGGCCGTGTAGATCATCTTGACGTGCTCGTTGCGCTGGACGATGTCACGCGCACGTTCGGATGCATCCCGCGTCTGCTCGAAGGTACTGCCTGGCGGCAGCGAAATGCTCACCTGGGTCTGCGACAGGTCGTCCGGCGGGATGAACCCGGTAGGCAGCAGGCCTGACAGCACGATGGACGCGGCGGTGAAGCCCACCACGGCCAGCATGGTCCAGCCGCGGTGGTGCAGGCACCAGCGGGCCCAGCGCAGGTACATGCGCATCCAGCCCGGATCGGCGTGATCGCCCTTGGGCGGGCGCAGCATGTAGGCCGCCATCATGGGCGTGAGCATCCGCGCCACGACCAGCGAGAAGAACACCGCGATCGCAGCTGTCCAGCCAAACTGGACAAAGAACTTGCCCGGCACACCGCTCATGAAGGCGGTCGGCAGGAACACGGCGATCAGTGTGAAGGTGGTGGCGATCACGGCCAGGCCGATCTCGTCGGCCGCCTCCATCGCAGCCTCGAACGGCGTCTTGCCCATGCGCAGGTGGCGCATGATGTTCTCGATCTCGACGATGGCATCGTCCACCAGGATGCCCACCACCAGCGACAGCGACAGCAGCGTGACGATGTTGATGGTGAAGCCGAACACGTACATCACGCCGAAAGCCGGAATCACCGACAGCGGCAAGGCGGCCGCGGCCACCACCGTGGCACGCCAGTCGCGCAGGAAGAACCACACCACGATCACGGCCAGCACCGCGCCCTCGTAGAGCAGGTGCATGGATCCTTCGTAGTTCTCCTCGACGGGGTCAACGAAGTTGAAGGCCTCGGTGATGGTGATGTCGGGGCGCTTGGCCTTCAACTCGTCCAGGGCCGCGCGAACGCTGTCTGCCACCTCGACCTCACCCGATCCCCGTGCACGCGATATCTCGAAGCCCACCACGGGCTTGCCATTGAGCATGGCGGCCGTGCGCTGCTCGGCCACGGTGTCCGAGACGGTGGCGATCTGGTCCAGGCGAACCCGGCGCCCGTCGCTGAGCGTGATGTCCATGGCGGCCAGTTCGTCAGCCGAGCGCACCGTGGCGATCGTGCGCACAGACTGTTCCGCGCCGCCCACCTCCGAGCGGCCGCCCGAGGCCTCCTGCTGGATCTCACGCAACTGGCGGGACACATCGGCCACCGTGGCATTGAGCGACAGCAGACGCGCAGGATCGATCTCGACCCGCACCTCGCGGGTGACACCGCCCACACGGGCCACCGCGCCCACGCCTTTGGCGGCCAGCAGGGCCCGCGTTACATCGTTGTCGACGAACCAGGACAGGGCCTCATCGTCCATGCGCTCGGACGAAACGGTGTACGTCAGGATCGGCAGGCCGGAGATGTTGACCTTGGAGACCACCGGATCGCGCAGATCGGCCGGCAAGTCGGCGCGCACGCGCGAGATGGCATCGCGCACGTCATCCACCGCCTCCTGCGTGGGCTTTTCCAGGCGGAACTCGACCGTCAGCACGACCAGGCCATCCTGCACCTGGGTGTAGATGTGCTTGATGCCCTGCAGCGTGGCGATGGAGTTCTCCATCTTGCGGGCCACATCGGTTTCCAGCTGCGCGGGCGACGCACCTGGTAGCGATGCTGTGACGCTGACCGTGGGCAGGTCGATGTCCGGAAAGTTCTGGATCTTCATGCGCTGAAAGCCCATGAGGCCCACCACTGTGAGCATCAGGAACAGCAGCACCGCCGGGATGGGGTTGCGGATCGACCAGGCCGAGACGTTCATCATGGCTGGGCCTTTCCAGGCACGCTGGCCGATGCGGCCGGCGCCGGGGATGATGCCGTGGCTGGCACAACACGCACAGTGTCCCCATCCGCCAGGAACACTCCACCGGAAGACACCACCTCGGCCTGGGCCGGCAGCCCCTTCGTGACCTCGATGCGATCCTGCATGCGGCGACCCACGCTGATCTTCGTCTGCGTGACCTTGTGGTCCGCACCCACGATGAACACGTAGTTGAAGCCATCACGCAGCAGCACCGCCGCTTGCGGCAGCGTCAGGCCTTCCGCGGTGCCCAGATCCAGGCGCCCGGTGGCGAAACTGCCCGCCCGCGCCCCGGCACGTGCGCCCGCCTGCACGGGCAGGTCCACATAGACCAGGCCATTGCGCGTACCGGCATCGACCGTGGGCGCAACCATGCGCACAGTGCCCAGCATCTCCTGGCCACCAGCCGGCGTCAGGTGCACCGCCATGCCAGGCTTGACGCGCAGCAGATCGGCAGCCGGCACCTCGGCACGCCACTCCAGGCGATGCTGGCGGATCAGCCGGAACAGTTCCTGCCCGGCCTGCACCACCGTGCCCACCGTGGCCGGGCGGGCGGAGATGACGCCGTCATCGCTGGCCACCACCTGTGTCTGTGACAGCCGCAGCTCGTTCGATTGCAGGCTGGCCTTGGCCGATGCCACCTGGGCCGCGGCCGTCTTCTCGGCGGTGTAGGCGCGCTGTGCCTCCTGGGCGCTCATGGCCTCGCTGGGCTCCAGCACGCGCGCACGGTCGGCATTGGCCTTGGCCTCGCCCAGGTTGGCTTCGGCCTGTGCCACGTTGGCGCGTGCCGCATTGACCTCGGCCTGCACCGCATCGCGCTGCAGCACCGCCAGCACCTGCCCTTTGCGGACCACATCGCCCACGTTCACCCGCACCTCCATCAGGCGCAGGCCCGACAGCTCGGGGCCGATGACGGCTTCCTGCCAGGCCGCGATGGAGCCCGTGGCCGTGACGGCAGCCGGCCATTGCGAGCGCTCGGGCTTGACGGTGGACACGCTCAAGGCCGCTTTGGGGCCGGATGCGCTCTTGGCGGTCGGCGCGGCCGAGTCAGCGGCCTTGTCGCCATCACGGGTGAACAGCCAGATGGCCCCGACAGCAAGCACGACCACCGCCGCGCCCCAGGCCCATGTCGTCTTCTTCAATGTCATCTCATCGTCCTCTTTTTCTGTCCTTCCGGTGCCGTGCGCGAAGGGGCTCGCGGAGCCACCGATGCACGCACACGGGCTTCATGTTCAACCAGGGCTTCGCCATAGCCCACCAGGCGTTCGAGCACCTGCATCATCGCCTTGGGGCCCTTGAGCAACGTAGGCGCCAGGATCTGCATGAACTCGCGCGACACGCCGTAGTCCTGCACCATGGCCACCAACGCGAACGCCAGCTGATGCAAGGCATCGTCCGGCTTGCTGGCACCCGCATGCCGCGCCAGCAGCAGCACCAGGCGCTGGTGGTAAGGCTGGATGTGGCTGACCATCACGTCCTTGTAATCGGGCGTGGGCTCGACCATCTCACGCAGGTGGACCCGCATCAGCCAGGTGGACAGTTCATCCTGTCCCCAGGGGCACAGCAGGGCCGCCACGAAGCGGCGCAGCGATTCGCGCAGGGGCAACCCCGGCTCATCGAACTGTTCGAAATCCTCCCCAAGGTCCTCCAGCGGCTTGCACAGCACCGCCCGGTACAGCCCGGCCTTGTCCCCGAAATAGTAGTGGATGGAGGCCACGTTCAGCCCGGCAGCCTGGCAAATCTCCCTCGTCGAAGCCTTGGCAAAGCCTTTCTCCGAGAAGATCCTGGTGGCTTCCCACAACAGTCGCCCGCGCGCACGTGCGCCACGGTCGGACGTGGCATCGTCCGGCCGTGCCTTGTCGGGCGCCTCGTCAAAATCAAGCGCTTGTTTGATTTTCATGCGCTGATGGTAACGCATGAACCGGCGATACCGGACATGCCCCTGCCCCCGCAGGGTTAGGATCCTGGCTACTTCGCGTTACCAAATCCCCCGATGCAACTGATTGCCTGGGCCTACGACACCCGAGACGGTTTCACCCTGCGCGGCTGGCACACCCCGCCGTCCGGCAAACCGCTGATCCACTTCATCCACGGCAATGGCTTTTGCGCCCGCGCGTACGAGCCGATGCTGCGCGCGCTGAGCAAGCACTTTGATCTTTGGCTCAGCGATGTGCAGGGGCATGGCGACAGTGATGCCGGCGAGCGCTTCGTCGGCTGGAACCGGTGTGCGGACCTGGCTGTGGAGGCCTTCAAGCACCACCAGCACGATCTGTTCGGCGCCGTGCCCTGCTTCGGGCTGGGCCACAGCTTCGGCGGCGTGCTCACCTGCCTGGCCATGGCTGAGCACCCTCGCCTGTTCAAGCGGACCGTGCTGCTGGACCCGGTGCTGTTCC
>CALAKR010000373.1 GCA_937923225.1 uncultured Aquabacterium sp.
CACGCTGGGGCAAGGCGGCCCTGATGCGCCAGCGGTGGGCTTCTTCGGTGGCGTGCACGGGCTAGAACGCATCGGGGCCGAAGTGGTCATCGCCTACCTGGGCAGCCTTGTGCGGCGCCTGAGCTGGGACGACTTGCTGCGCGAGCAACTGAAGCAGCTGCGCCTGGTGTTCATGCCCCTGGTCAATCCCGGCGGCTACTGGCTGGGCACCCGTGCCAACCCCCAGGGGGTGGACCTGATGCGCAATGCGCCCATAGACGCCATCGAGCCCGTGCCCTGGCTCATCGGCGGCCAGCGCCTGAGCCCCACGCTGCCCTGGTACCGGGGGCAGCCCCGCATGCCCATGCAGCCCGAAAGCGCCGCGCTGTGCGAGGTAGTGGAGAAGGAGTTGCTACCCCACCCCTTCAGCATCGCAGTGGACTGCCACTCCGGCTTTGGCGTGAGCGACCGCATCTGGTTTCCATACGCGCACACCAGCATGCCGATCGATCACCTCGCGGAATTGCACGCCCTGCGCGAGATTTTCGACCAGGCTCACTGCTATCACCGCTACGTGTTCGAACCGCAGAGCCAGCAGTACCTCACGCACGGTGACCTGTGGGATCACCTCTACCTGCAATCTCGGCTTCACCACGCGCACAACACCTTCCTGCCGCTGACGCTGGAGATGGGCTCCTGGCTCTGGGTCAAAAAGAACCCTCGGCAACTGTTCAGCCGGCACGGCATCTTCAACCCCTTGATCCGCCACCGCCAGGAGCGTGTGCTGCGACGCCACATGGGCCTGCTGGATTTCATGGCCCGCGCCGCCTGCAGCCACCAACACTGGCGGCCTGAAGGCGCTGAGCGCGTGCAGCATCACGAAGC
The DNA here is from genome assembly GCA_937923225.1 of uncultured Aquabacterium sp. Lineage (GTDB taxonomy): Bacteria > Pseudomonadota > Gammaproteobacteria > Burkholderiales > Burkholderiaceae_C > Aquabacterium. The sequence goes on from CALAKR010000373.1 coordinate 865, forward strand.
CGCACTGGCCCACTGGTACCCCATCGATCACCCGGCTCGTGCCAAGGGAGACGCCCCATGAGCCCATGCTGGGTGCTGTTGCGCGGCCTGACGCGCGAACAAGGCCACTGGGGTACCTTCCCGGCCCAGTTGGCCCGGGCCTTGCCGGCCTATGCCCGCCTGTTGTGCCCCGATCTTCCGGGCAACGGCGCGCGCCATGCGCAGACCAGCCCGGACACAGTGGCGGGCATGGTCGAGGCGCTGCGCGCCGACCTGTCTGCAGCGGGGAACGCGCCACCATACCGGCTGCTGGCCATGTCCCTGGGCGCCATGGTGGCCATCGAATGGGCGCACCGATATCCACAGGAGGTGAAGGCCTGCGTGCTCATCAACACCAGCGTTCGGCCGTTCAGCCGATTCTGGGAGCGACTGAGGCCTCGCAACTACGCCACCATCTTGCGCCTGGCGCTGATCCGCCCCGATGCCCTGGCACTGGAGCAGGCGGTGATGCGCCTGACCACCCGGCATCCGCCGCAGGCCCCGTCGGTGCTGGCACAGTGGGTTGAACTGCGACATCGCCATCCCGTCACGCTGGTCAACGCCTGGCGCCAGTTGCGTGCGGCCATGGCCTACAGCGCTCCTCTTCAGCGCCCTGACATGCCTGTGCTGGTGCTTTTCAGCGCAGCGGATGGGCTGGTGAACCCGCGCTGCTCCGAATCGCTGGCCCAACACTGGGGCGTGGACTGGCGTCGGCACCCCACGGCGGGCCACGACCTGCCCCTGGACGATGCCGCCTGGGTGATCGAGCAACTTCTCTCTTGGCAGGAGCGTCAAAAACTCGACACGCCAGGGGGCATCGCTTTGACCTGAGTGCTTGGCAAGGCCTGTTCAAACGCCTATGCTGGACCGACAGCAAGGCACCTGCGCCCACCCTTCCAATGTTTCAGTACGGAGACCCACCATGAGCCTGCCGCAACATCCCTGGCACCAGTTCTGGACGCGCAGCCTGGACGCAGCCACGGGTGTGGCCGGCTCGGCCGAATCCCTGCCCGAGATGAGCGCGCAGTGGTGGACACACTCCCTGCAGGCTTCACAGCAATGGTGGCAATGGTGGTTCGCCACCTTCGTGCCGCCGGTGGACTGGGCTGCTCAAGGCAAGGTCGGCCAGGTCATGCCCCCACCACCGCAGCCTGATCATCAAGAGCCCCTACAGGCCCGGGCCCCACGTGCCACGCCGCCCACCGATGCCCCCACGCGGCGCCCGAAAGCCGCCGCCAAGCACGCGCGCAAGGGCTGACTCGGCCCACTGTGCGCATCCGTCATCAAGTCAGTGGCGCACCATCCACGAAGGCATGCAGCTCGCCTGATTGAAAGGGTACCCAGGCCTCGTTGTCCGTCAGGGGTTGGGTGGCAATCAGCGCGACCCGATCGTTGCTGCCCGTCACCTGCGCGAAATCCACGGTGACATCGTCATCCTGAAGGCGGGCCTGCTGGAAGGGGTGCTGGCGCACCAGGTAATGCAGCTTGGTCGAGCAATGCGCCCACAGGGCCTGCCCGTTGCTCATGATGAAGTTGAAGGTGCCGTAGCGGGCCACCATGGGCACCAGCTCGCGCAGGGTGTTGGTCAGCTCTTCGGGTGTGGGCACGCTGGCATGGCTCTTGGCCATCTCCTGCAACAGCCAGCAAAACGCCCGTTCGCTGTCGGTGTCACCCACCGGGCGGAATGCGGCGTGCAGCAAGGGGTCATAGCCCTTGAGGTCCCCATTGTGGGCAAACACCCAGTAGCGGCCCCAGAGTTCGCGGGTGAAGGGGTGGCAGTTCTCCAGCGCGACATGGCCGACCGTGGCCTTGCGGATATGGGCCACCACGTGGGTGCTGCGGATCGGGTAGCGGCGCACCAGCTCGGCCACGGGAGATTGATCAGCCGCCTGCGCATCGACGAAGCACCGCACGCCCTTGTTCTCGAAGAAGGCGATGCCGAAGCCATCGGCATGCTCTGTGGCCCGCTTGGAAAAGCCCGAGAAGCTGAAAACGATGTCGGTCGGGACGTTGCAGTTCATCCCAAGCAGTTCACACATGGATCAGGGCTCCGCAGAGAGTTGCACCAGCGCGTCGGCCAGCCCGCTGTGGCGCCGGGTGCGCCGCCCGATGGCGGCCGTGAAAACGTCGGCACGCGCCGCCACCAGGCTGAAGGCCTCGCGGGCACGCGTGATGCCGGTGTAGACCAGCTCACGCGTGATGGTGCCACGACTGTCGTCCGGCAAGGCCAGCACGGCGTGGCCGAACTCGGATCCTTGTGATTTGTGCACCGTCATCGCAAAGGCCGTGTCGACATCGGCCAGGCGCCCGGCCGGCACCGAGCGCAACTGGCCGCCATCCTTGAAGAAAACCCGCAGCGTGGGTGGCCGCTCCAGCGTGCCAGAAGGCCAGCGCAGCACCAGGCCGACATCGCCATTGAACACACCCAGGGAAGGGTCGTTGCGGGTGATCATCACGGGACGGCCCTCATACCACTCGCCCCCTCTGCGCAGCAGGCCCTCGCGGGCCAGCGCGTCCTCGATGGCCTGGTTCAGGCCGGTCACGCCCCAAGGGCCTTCACGCACGGCGCACAGCACCCGGAAGCGGTCGAAGGCGTCGAGCACCTGCAGCGCCCAGGCTTTCAGCGTGTCCAGGTCATCACCGGCGGGCCTGTGGGCCAGGCGCTGAAGGTAGTCTCGGTAGCCCCCGCCCTGGTCGACGGCGCCCGCCGCCAGGCGCGCCACATCCTCTGTGGTGGCTGGCAGATGCAGCGACAGGGGGGCGGGTGACTGGTCCGGCGACGTGGTGGCCGTGCTGCGCAACACTGTCAGAGCCCGATCTGCATCACCCGCGTTGACAGCCATGGCCAGTTGCCCGATGGGGCCGCCAAAGCGCCGGCTGCGCCTGAGCATGACGGTTTGCCGAAGCAAGGCCGGTGGCGCTGCGCTGCCATCTACCTCAGGGTGCTCTTCGGTGGCGACCGGGCTCGGCTGATCGAACAGATCACCTTGCGCCGACCGCGGTGCGGTACTTGCGGTCGTGGCTCGCGCAAGCGGTGCAACGGCTGGCAGATGCTCGCCAGTCAGGCGTTCGACATAGCCCCGCGTGTCCTGGTCATAGGCTGCTCGATCGGCCTCGCGGCAGAGATCGCCCAACACGGCGCCGGCCTCCACCGACGCCAGTTGGTCCTTGTCGCCCAGCAGGATCAGGCGTGTGTCGGGCGGCAAAGCCTCCAGCAGGGCTGACATCATCTCCAGGTGCACCATGGAGGCTTCGTCCACGACCAGCACATCCTGCTCCAGAGGATGGGCCGCATCATGGCGGAAGCGGCGCGTGCCAGGCTGCACGCCGAGCAAGGCATGCAGGGTTCGGGCCGGTCCGATGTGCTGGGCCAGGTCCGGTCCCAGGGTGAGCAGCGCCTGTTCGATGGACTGGCGCAACCGGGCTGCCGCCTTGCCGGTCGGGGCGGCCAGCGTGATGCGCGGCGGCTGCGCGCCATCGGCCAGCCGCAGCAGCAAGGCCAGCAGCCTGGCCACGGTGTAGGTCTTGCCCGTGCCCGGCCCGCCTGTGATGATCGACAGGCCGGCGCGCAGGGCCACGGCGCAGGCCACCTGCTGCCACTCCGGCTCGACGCCTGGCTGCTCGGCTTCAGCGAACAAGGTGCGCAGGATCGTGCGCGCAGCGGTTTCATCCACCGGCAGCTGGCGTGATACCCGGGCCATCACCTGGGCTGCCACCGCCCGCTCCTGCCGCCAGTAGCGGCGCAAATAGAGCCGCTGCCCATGCAGTACCAGCGGCTCATGCCCCGCGGCGGGCGCGCTTGAATCGACGACCGGGCTGCTTTTGAGCGCCGCCAGCCAGACGCTCAGCAGCGCTTGAGGCGGTTGTGCATTCCACAGCGCCCACGCCTGCATGGCCTCCGAGGGCCAGCCCAGCAACTCGGCCGGGCGTGTGGCCAGCTCATCGAGCGGCAGGCAGGTGTGTCCACGGGCCTCCAGGTGCGAGACCAGGGCTGCGAGCAAGACGACCGGAGCGCCCTCATCACCCGGCGGCACCAGGGTATGGGTGAAGCGGGCGAACGCCTGGTCCAACGGACCGATCCAATCCTGCTCACGCCAATGCTGCAGCGTCTGCAAAAGGCCCTGCACCGTGCTGTCGCTCATGCGGGCCTCCCTTCAATGCTGACATCGCCTTGAGGCAGATCCCCCAGCAAGGCCAGCCCCAGGCCGTCGAGCAGCGCGGGCAAGGCAGGCAGCACGCAACAGCCGCGCTCAGGCCCGGCCACACCGCGCAAGAACAGGAAGATGGCTCCCCCAAGGTGCTGGGCAGGGTCATACGCCGGGCCAAGGCGGCTGAGCAGCAGGCGGTGCAAGGCCAGCAGGTAGAGCGCGCCCTGCACGTCGTAACGGTGGCGCAGCATGGCGGAGGTCAGCGCGGGCGCATCGTAGTCCTCATCGCGGGTGCCCAAGGTGGTCGACTTGTAGTCCATCACCCAATAGCGCCCGGCATGCTCGACGACCAGGTCGGCAAAGCCCATCAACATGCCCTTGAGGTGCCGCTCGGGCAAGGCCGGCCGGGACTGCCCGGGCCACAGGTGCGCCTGGCAGAGGGCGTCCACGCGGGCAACGGCCAGATCCTCGCTGGGCAGCCAGAACTCCATCTCGGGCACCATGCCGCCCAGTTCCTGCAGCGAAGCGCCCAAGGGCGGGATTTGCACGGCCGCCACCGCCTGCAGCCATTGCTGGACGTCGTCGGCCAGGTGGCCCCAGCCCTGGCGCTCGCAACGACGCTGAAGCGCCTGCGCCAGATACGGCGATGTGGACAGGCCGAAGCCTTCGCCCGCCAGCCACTCCATCTGCTCGTGCAGGAAGTTGCCAGGCAAGGCCCCTTTGGGGAAGCGGTGCCAGGGCGCAGACGCTGTCACCAGCTCGCGGGCGCCTGGCGCCTCATCGGATGCATCCGCTGCCACCAGTGCTTCCTGGCGGGCCGAGGTGGGCAGCCAATGCCCGCCGCCTTGCAGCCCCGCCGGCATGTCGCGCACCATGCTGGAGAAGCTGCCGATGGCCCAGTCACGCTCGAACGAGGCGCCGTACACGGGTGCTGCGATCAGGTCATTTGCTGAATCGCCCGCCGTCCGCCAGAACGTGAAGCCCGCATCGCTTGACACTTTCTGCACCGCCACACTGCCCTGCTCATCGCACCAACGGGACACCAGCGGCCCGATATCGCCGGGCGCCAACTGCTCCGATGCGCCCAGCAGGTAACCCAGCGCGCTGCGCGGCAGCGTCAGGGTCTTGGCGCTCTGGCGCACCGCGCTCACGCCCAGCCACAGCGCATGGCGCGGGCGGGTCAAGGCCACGTACATCAGGCGCAGGTCTTCGCGCAGGCGTTCCAGATCGGCGGCCTCAAGGTCCGTGGCCGAAGCCTGCAGCGCGATGTGGCGCCGCCCCGTGTCATCGACCAGATCGAACAGCCCGTGCTTGCGCTCGACCGGCCTCACGCTCGCAGCGAACGGCATCACCACCACGGGGTACTCCAGCCCCTTGGACTTGTGCACTGTCACCACCTGCACCAAGTCGGCATCGCTTTCCAGGCGCACGATGCGCTCATCGCCCTCGCCATGGTCACCCACGCGCTGCGCGAGCCAGCGGATCAGGCCTTGCTCGCCCTGGGCCTGCGCACTGGCGGTCTGCAGCAGCTCGGCCAGGTGCAGCACATTGGTGATGCGGCGCTCGCCCTGCGGGGTGGATAGCCAGCGCGCGGCCAGGCCCAGCAGGTGGATGGTCTGCCGCAGCATGGCCAGCACGCCCTGCCGATGCCAGATGAGCTGCAGACGGCGCAGATCGATCAGGCGCTCGTCCCACAGGGCGTCGTCGTGGGCCTGCGCGAGCAATTCATCAAGGGTCAGGCCCATGGTGGCGCTGGCATAGGCCCCACGCGCCAGGCGCAGATCGCGGGGAGAGGCCACGGCGCGCAGCCAGGCCAGCAGGTCCAGCGCTTCCTGGCTGTCAAACACCGAGTCCTTGTCTGACAGGTAGACGGAAGCCACGCCCCGTTTGCCCAGGGCATGCCGAACCAGCTCGGCTTCGGTACCGCTGCGCACCAGCACCGCGATGTCACCCGGTCGCACGGGCTGTTGCCTGGCGGCATCACCAGGCGCGTACAGACCGGCCTGCGTGTCGGACAGCAGATCGACGATGAACTCGGCGGCATGGCCGGCCATGCGCGTGTGGGCTGCTTCTTTCGTGGAAGCTTCTTCATCGACGACCAGGCACATGGCCGGCAGCACCTCGCGGTGATGGCGCAACTCCTGGGTACGGCCCTTGGCGCCCACCGGCTCGAACGGCAGCAGAGAGCTGCCATCCGGCCGCTTGAACGCGAAGGCCCCGCGTGGTGCTTGTTGCTCGGCCTGCTGGAACACCCGGTTCACGGCCGTCACCAGGGCCTGGGTGGAGCGGTGGTTGGTGCCCAAAACGGAGTGCCGCCCCTCCGTGGCCTGGCGGGCCTCAAGGTAGCTGTAGATGTCCGCACCCCGGAACCGGTAGATCGACTGCTTGGGATC
>CALAKR010000374.1 GCA_937923225.1 uncultured Aquabacterium sp.
GTTCAGTTGGGTGCTGTTTTCAGTGACGGGCTCGGGCAGCGAATGCGGGTCATTCACTTCGCCCGAATAGGCCACCAGCGTGCCCAAAGGGTAGCCCTGGGCTTTGATGTAGGCATCGACCGCCAGCTTCCAGCGCACGGCCTCCACGCGGCTGCCCACCACCACCATGGCCTTGGCGTGACCCTGTAGCAGCGGCTGCACGTTCTCCAGGAAGTGCTCCACCACCACCTGCACCTTCTGAGCGATGTTGTAGGGGTGCAGGCGTACCCAGCGCATCAGGCCCTTGAGGGCTTCGCTGCGCTCCACCTCCTTGTCGTTCCACTCCTTGCCGTTGTGGGCCAGCTTGAAGGCCAGCTTGTACGAGGTGTAGTTCTTGAGCACGTCATGGATGAAGCCCTCTTCGATGGCCTGGCGCATCGAATAGACGTGGAAGGGCGCGGGCAGGTTGTCGGGCCCGGCCGGCAGATCAGGGTTGGGCCTGCGGCCGAACAGCTCCAGCGTCTTGGCCTTGGGGGTCGCCGTGAAGGCGACATAAGTCACAGCAGACGTGGCGCCGGCCTCACTGGCTCGCGCGGTCATCTGCGCAGCCAGGATGTCTTCGGTGCCCACCTCACCGCCATCGGCCAGGTCTTGCAGCTCTTGTGCGCTCAACACCTGCTTGAGCTTGCCTGCGGCCTCGCCAGTTTGCGAGCTGTGGGCCTCATCGGCGATCACGGCAAAGCGCTTGCCTTGCGTGGCGGCCAGCTCTTGCACCGCCTTGAGCGCAAACGGGAAGGTCTGGATGGTGCACACCACGATCTTCTTGCCGCCCGACAGGGCCTCGGCCAGTTCGCCGCTTTTGCTCTGGCTTTCGCCCTTGATGGTGGCCACCACACCGGCGGTGCGCTCGAAGTCGAAGATGGCTTCTTGCAGTTGGGTGTCCAGCACGGTGCGGTCGCTCACCACCAGCACGGTGCTGAACAGCTTATTGTTGGCTGCATCGTGCAGGTCGGCCAGAAAGTGCGCCGTCCAGGCAATCGAGTTGGTCTTGCCGCTGCCCGCGCTGTGCTGGATCAGGTACTTCTGCCCCACGCCTTCGGCCAGCACGGCCCGCACCAGCTGGCGGGTGGCGTCGAGCTGGTGGTAGCGCGGGAAGAGGATGCTGGTGATGCGCTTCTTCTCGTCGCGCTTGGTCACCAGGTAGCGAGCGATGATCTCCAGCCAGCTGTCGCGCTGCCACACCTGCTCCCACAGGTAGGCCGTGCGATGCCCTTGGGGGTTGGCCGGGTTGCCAGCCGCGCCGTGGTCACCCAGGTTGAAGGGCAGGAAGTAGGTGGCAAGGCCTTGCAGCTTGGTCGTCATCATCACCGTGCGGTTGGTGACGGCAAAGTGCACCAGCGCCCCACGGGGGAAGTCGAGCAGCGGCTCGGCAAAGGCCTTGCCCTTGGGCTTGGGGATGCGGTCGAACTTGTACTGCTCAACCGCCTCGTTCAGGCCCTGAGTGAACTCGGACTTCAGCTCGGCCGTGGCCACCGGGATGCCGTTGAGGAACAGCACCAGGTCGATGATGTCGCCGTGGTTGGTTCGCGCCTGGCGCACCACGCGCAGGCGGTTGGCGGCATAGCGGGCCTGCAGCTCGGGGTTCATGGCCAGCGCGGGCTTGAACTGGGCCATCTTCAAAGGGGCTTTCAGGCCCAGCATTTCCAGGCCCACGCGCAGCACGTCCAAGGTGCCCCGGTCGTCCATCTGCTTGCGCAGGCGGTCCAGCAACATGGTTTCGGCATGGGCGCCGTGGGCCTTGGTCAGCGCGGCCCAGGCCTCGGATTGGGTGGATTGCACCCAGGCCAACACATCAACCGGGAACAAGGCGCGGGGCGTGTCGTAGCCCTGGGCGTCACCTTCCGCATACAGCCATCCGTGCGCAGACAAGTGGCGACAGATGTCGTTTTCGAACTCGATTTCTTTGTGCAAGGCCAACGTCTACTCCCTGTGGTTGGTGCTCAGTTTTCTTCCTGATCGTCCTCGTCGTCCAGCAGCTGGCCCTGCATCGCGCGGCTGACCGCCAGCTCAATGGCGTCCAGCACATGCGCCTGCACCCTTTCGGCATAACGCTTGCGCCGATTGTTGGACAGCGTGCCCCCATTTTGAAAGATCGCCACGATCAGATTGGCCAAGTCGCTGCCGCGCAGGTCATGGCGCTCGTTGATGTGGCGATTCACGCGGTCAAACAGTCCCAGGAACTCCACCTCCTGCCGCATGTGCGTGTCCAGCGAGGCTTCGGCCATGGCCAGGGTGAACGCGGCCGCTTCGCTCAGGTCCATGTAGCGGAACCAGATGTCTGCGTCCTGGGCCCAGTTGTAGGTGTAATGCTCATCGCCGCCCCAGCTCACTTGGCAAAGCTGGCGAGCCGGTTTGCTGAAGCTTGTGAGCGCCTGCAGATAGTCGGCCTCGTGCTTCTTCATGGCCACCGAGATGGGCAGCAAGAACTGTGGTGGCAAGCGGCCCGACTGGCCCAGGCAATGATGGATCAGGTAGCGCGACAGGCGCCCGTTGCCGTCCATGAAGGGATGGATGAAGACGAACGCGAACGACACCACGGCCGCGTGCACCAGTGGGTCCAGCTCGGCGGCTCGCTGGTTGGTCAGGCGCATCAGCCCATTCATCAAGGACACGGCCAGCTCAGGCGCTGGCGGCACGTAGGTGACGCCTGCAGCCCCAGGCACGTCCCGCTGCAGTCGGTTCTGTTCGGTGCGGAATTGAACGGCCTTGTCAAAGGGGTTGGAGATGGCGGCGTTCTGCAACTCCACCAGCCACTCTTCGGTGAGCGGGCGCTGTTCATGGGCTCGGCGCAGCAGGGCCGCAAACAGGGCGGCCTTGTCTGCCGTGGGGGCCTCACCCTCGATGGCGAACGAGCCTTCGGTCTCGCTCAGGTAGGCCCAGTTCAGGGCCCGCTCCAGCATGGCTTCGCCCACCGATTCGGCAAAGGCTTGGGCTCGCCCCAAGATGTCCTTGTTGATGAGCGCCATCAGCGCCGGGGTTTTGCGCACCACCGGGCAGAAATGCAGGTCACCCAGGCCATTGAATTCGATGCGCCAACGGGCATCGCGCTGGGTGGGGCCCACAAAGTAGTCCGCAGGGTCGAACAAGGGCGCGTAGGCGGAACCCACGCCCGTCTCACCCAGGCCCGGTAACCGCTGCTGATGCCATGCCTCCCAGAGGTGGCCCAGCTTGCGTCCATAAATGCTGTTGGGCGTGGCTTGCACCCACGCCACCAGCTCTGCCGGCGGGATGTGCCGCAGGGCACTCGCCAGCAAGTCGAGCCTGACACCCTCGTGCTTGAGGGCAAACAAGGCCTGCTGCAGCAAGGTGGGCTCAGGCGCCAGCTTGTGCGGCACCAGCATGGCGCCATCGTCCAGGCGCTCGATGCGGTTGACCGGCGCCAGCCGAGCGCGCTGCTTGCCCAAGAAATCTGGGGCCCCCACCGCGTTCTGGATCCAGGCGTAGCCAATGTCGCTCATGTCAGCAACGGCCTTTCGGGTAGAAAAATCTTCAGATTCAAAGAATTATCTTCAGAAATGAAGATTGCAACGATTTTTTCTTCAGGTGATGCGCGCAACCGACCAGACCCCCTGTGCGCCGGCCAAGGTGCAGAAAAATCTTCAGTCTGCCTACTTTTTCTTCAGAAAGTGGCCTTCGGGAAACTTTTTGTTCAGCCAACCTGCCGCTTGACCTCGTCCAGCGTGCGCCCCTCTGGTGTCTTCCA
>CALAKR010000375.1 GCA_937923225.1 uncultured Aquabacterium sp.
GGTGCCGATCAGCGGGGCAGCAGCAGGCGGTTGAGGCTGTCCAGATCGTCAGGGCGCAGCGAGCCGCTGGCCTGACGCAGCTTCATCGTGGCCACGATCACGTCGTAGCGGGCCTTGTACAGATCCTTCTGCGTGCTGGCCAGCGCGGTCTGCGCATCGAGCACGTCCTTGTTGACGCGCACACCCACGCGGTAGCCCAGCTGCGTGGCTTCCAGGGCTAGCTTGGCCGAGCTCTCAGCGGCTTCCAGGGCCTTGACCTGGGCCTGGCCCGACTGCACGCCGAAGAAAGCCTGGCGGGTGGCCAGGGTCACGCTGCGCTTGGCGTTGTCGAGATCGCGCTCGCTCTTTTCTTCCAGGGCCAGCGTTTCACGGACACGGTTTTGCACCGCGAAGCCCGCGAACACGGGCACGTTCACTTCCACGCCGATGCTGGAGTTGGTGCCATCGCTGGCCTTGACGGTGACCGAGCCGCTGCCGCTCACGTCCGTCTTGCTGACGGAGGCGACCAGATCGGCGGTGGGCAGATGGCCGGCGCGTGCGCGGGTCGTTTCCAGCTTGGCGTAGTCCAGACCCACCTGTGCCTTGCGGATGGTGCTGGAGTTGGGGGTCAGGCTCACCCACTCTTCGGCCGTGGCGGGCTGCAGCGGTGGCAGCATCACCGGCGTCAGCAGGGGCTGGGGCTGCACATCGGTGCGGCCCACCAGTTGATCGAGCGCGGCGCGTTTGACCTGCACATCGTTCTGCGCGGCGATTTCCTGCGCCGTGGCCAGGTCATGACGGGCCTGGGCTTCGCGCGTGTCGGTGATCGTGGCGTTGCCGACCTCGAAGTTGCGCTTGGCCGAGGCCAGTTGCTCGGCCAGTGCCGCCTTGTTGGTCTGGGCGGTGGACAGCACGTCCTGCGCGGCCAGTACATCGAAGTAGGCCTGGGTCAGGCGCACCAGCAGGTCGTCCTCAGCGGTCTTGAGGTCGGCCTCGGCCGCGATCAGGGATTGATCCGCCTGATCGATGATGGCCGACAGCTCGGCGTTGAACAGCGACTGGCGAGCCTGCAGCGCCAGGCTCTTGGTGGTGATCGAGTAGTTGTTCGAGCTGGTGCCCGACGAGGCCTGCAGGGCCGCACGTTGGGCGGCGCTCAGGGTGAGGTCCGAATCGAAGTGCTGGCGGTAGACCGTGCCCTTCAGGCCCACCTGCGGCAGTCGCTGGCCGCGGGCCTGGGCGGCCTTGAACTCGGTGGATTCGGCCTGGGCCTTGGCGGCCAGGTAGGCAGCGTCATAGCCCCGTGCCGCCTGGTAGAGATCCACCAGACTCTGCGCCTGGGCGCCCGCTGCCATGCCGGTCAGCATCAGGGCGACCGCGAGCGGGGCGCGGGCAAAGGCTTCCCGGGAGCGCAGCAGGGCGTTCGGGCGGGAGGGGCGGAGGGCGCGGATCGGCATGGAGGGGTCCTTCGGGGTGCGACTTGAAACAGCAGGGGTCAGAACGTGAAGGGGCGGCTGGCGGCCATGCCATCCAGCGGGGGGGCGATGGTGTCGAACAGCTCTTCGTGCGAGAGCTGGCCCTGGTCGTTCTTGGTGTAGAGCTTGGCCTGCATCACCGGCTCGCGGCCTTCGATGGCCAGCAGGCGGCCACCGGGCTTGAGTTGGTCGAACAGGGCCTTGGGCACGGCGGTGACCGAACCCGTGAGCACGATGGCGGAGTAGGGGCCTTGGGCGGCGTAGCCTTGGCTGCCGTCGGCTTCGACGACCTCGGCATTGCTGATCTGGGCCTTGCGCAGGTTGTTGCGGGCCAGCGACACCAGCTCGGTCTTGTTCTCCAGGGCGATCACGCGCTGGGCCTTGTGGGCCAGCAGGGCGGTGACGTAACCGGAGCCGGCGCCGATCTGCAGCACGGTGTCGCGCTTGCTCAGGTTCAGGTCCTGCACGATGCGGGCTTCGACCTTGGGGTTGAGCATGGCCTGGCCGGCCGGCAGGGGCACTTCGAGGTCCATGAAGGCCAGGGATTGGTGGGCCGCCGGCACGAAATCCTCTCGGCGCACGACGGACAGCAGGGACAGAATCGAGGAGTCCAGAACGTCCCAGGGACGGATCTGTTGTTCGATCATGTTGAAGCGGGCTTGTTCGACGTTCATGCGCAAAATCCTAGGAGTCAAATCGTCTGGGGACGGGCGGCCGGCAAAAAATGGCCAGACCACGATTTTAAGAAGGGTGCGAGCCTCGATCGGCTGAAATTGTGGGGTTAGGCACGCTTTCTGAAATCCATCGACGTTTGATCCACTGCGACAAACGGTCTGTGTACCCGTAAATCACTGGGACAACCACCAGGGTCAACACCGAGGAGGCGATCACGCCGCCGATCACGGCCTGACCCATGGGGGCCCGTTGTTCGGAGCCTTCCGAGAGTGCAAACGCCAGCGGCACCATGCCGAAAATCATGGCCAGCGTTGTCATCAGGATGGGGCGCAGGCGCACCTTGGCGGCCAGCAGGAGGGCCTCGCGCCGGGGCAGGGGGGGCTGGGGCTGACCGTCCTCGCCGACCATGCCTTCGCGGGCGCGGTTGGCAAAATCCACCAGCAAGATGGCGTTCTTGGTGACCAGGCCCATCAGCATGATGATGCCGATCACCGAGAACATGCTGACCGAAGAACCGAACATCAGCAGGGCCAGTACCACGCCGATCAAGGTGAGCGGCAACGAGCTCATCAGCGCCAGTGGCTGCGAGAAGCTGCGGAACTGCGAGGCCAGGATCATGTAGATGAAGATCACGGCCAGGGCCAGGGCGGACAGCGCATAGCTGAAGGCCTCGACCATGTCCTTGGTCGAGCCGCCGAAGCGGCTGCGGTAGCCTGCCGGCAGTGGATGGTCGTTCAGCACGCGCTGGATGTCGGCGGACACCTCGCCCACGGAGCGGCCCGTCACATTGGCGGTGAACTCGACCTCGCGGTTCAGATCACGCCGGTTGATCTGCGTGGGGCCGACGCCCTCGGTGATGCGCGCCACCTGCGACAGGCGCAGCACCTGCGGTTCGGCATTGCCGGCCTGCCCGCCCTGGTTGATGACCAGTCGCGTGTCGGCGATGCTGGTGATGTCCTGCCGGGCCGAGGGGATCAGGGACACGCGGATGTCGTAGTTCTCATCGTCATCGGCGCGCCAACTGCCGGCCACGCGGCCGCTGACCATCACGTCCAGCGCGCGGCTGATGGACGACACCGAGAGACCCCGGTCAGCGGCGGCATCGCGGTTTACCACCACGTTCAGGGTCGGCTTGCTGGGCTTGAGGCTGGTGTCGATGTCGACCAGTCCGGGGATCTGCTGCAGGCGCTGCATCAGATCCTGGCTCAGGCGGTCCAGCGTGGCCAGATCGGTGCCCTGGATGGAGAGCTGGATGGGCTTGAGCCCGGCCACAGAATCGAGCACGCCTACCTGCGTCACGGTGATGCCAGGGATCTGGCTGAGTGCCTGCCGCATCGGTGCGGAGAGCTGATCGACGTTGCGCGTGCGGTCGCGGCGGTCTTTCAGGCGCACATAGATGGACACCTGGTTGCGGCCCAGCGCGAAGCCCGTATTGATGGTGGCCAGGGTGTAGCGCACCTCGGGCATGGCGCGGATCACCGTGTCGACCTGGCGGGTGCGCTCCTCTGTGGCCTCGATGGCGGTGCCCGGCGGTGTGTAGAAGCTGACGTAGGTCTCGCTGAAATCGGCGCGGGGCACAAACTCGGTGCCCAGCAGCGGCATCAAGAGCACGCTGAGCACCAGGCTGCCGCCCGCCACCAGCAAGGTCACCGCCGGGTGGTCCAGCGACCAGGCCAGCAATGCCTGGTAGCCGTTGGACAGCGATTCGGTCTGCCTGTCGAACCACGCGGTGACGCGACCGATGCTGCGGTCGTACCAGGTCTTCGTGCCTTCCCTTGCGCCGTGCAGCGCTGGGTCGTGCCACACGCTGGAGAGCATCGGGTCGAGCGTGAAGCTCACGAACATCGAGATGCCCACGGCGGCCACGATGGTCAGCCCGAACTCGTGGAAGAACTTGCCGATGATGCCGCCCATGAAGCCGATGGGCAGGAACACCGCGATGATCGACAGCGTGGTGGCCAGCACGGCCAGCCCGATCTCCTGCGTACCCTCCAACGAGGCCAGCCTCGGGCTCTTGCCCATCTGCACGTGCCGCACGATGTTCTCGCGCACCACGATGGCATCGTCGATCAGGAGGCCCACGCTCAGGCTCAGGGCCATCAGCGTCAGCATGTTGATCGAGAAGCCGAAGGCGTACATGAAGAAGAAGGTGCCGATGATCGAGATAGGTAGCGTCAGCCCCGTGATCACCGTGGAGCGCCACGAATTCAAAAACAGAAACACGATGCCCACCGTGAGCAGCGCGCCTTCGATCAGCGTCTGGCGCACGGTGCTCACGGCGACTTCGATGGGGCGGCTGTTGTCGCGCACGATGCGCAGTTCGGTGCCCGGCGGCAGCTCGCCGCGCAGGTCGGCCACGGCCTTGTGGATGCCGCGCACCACCTCGATGGTGTTCTCGCCCTGGGACTTGATCACTTCCAGGGCCAGGGCACGACGGCCATCGATCAGGGCCAGGCTGTCGAGCTCCTGCGGGCCATCGACCACATCGGCGACCTGGCCCAGGCGGATGGGCTGGCCGCCGCGTGTGGCGATGATCAGGCGCTCGAAATCCTCGACACGGCGCAGGCGGGCGTCGATCTGCACCACGCGGTCTTGGTCGCGCGTGCGCACGCTGCCGGCGGGCTGGTCCTGGTTCTCCTGCGCGACGGCGCTCAGCACCTGATCAGGGCCGATGCCCAGGGCTTCCATGGCCTGCGGGCGCAGATAGACGTTGATCTCGCGCTTGGTGGCGCCGACCAGGTTCACGGTGCCCACGCCGGGCACGTTCTCCAGTCGCTTGCGCAGCACCTGGTCGGCATAGCTGGACAAAGTGACGTTGGGCACTTTGCCTTCGGGCGACACCAGGGCCAGCGACAGGATGGGCCGGTTGGCCGGATCGAAGCGCTGCACGCGGGGCTCTTCCACCTCGTCGCGCAGCAGGGGGCGCAGGATGGCGATCTTCTCGCGCACATCATCGGCGGCGCGGCGGCTGTCCACGTCGAGGTTGAACTGTACGATCACCACGGCCGTGCCCTCGTAGGAGCGCGAGTAGATCTGGTTGATGCCAGCGATGGTGTTGACGGCCTCTTCGACCTTGCGCGTCACCTCCGTTTCGACGATGGCCGGCGAGGCGCCCGGGTAGTCCATCTGCACCACGATGGTCGGGAACTCGATGTCGGGGAACTGGTCGACCTTGAGCCGCTGGTACGAGAACAGGCCCAGCACCACCAGCGCCGCCATCATCATGGTGGCCAGCACGGGGTTGCCGATGGACAGGCGGGTGAACCACATGGTCGTTTAGTGTGCAGGGGCCTGGGCGGGCGCCGCGGTATCCACCACGGTGCCGGGGCGCAACAGCCCGATGGTGTCGCGCAGCACGCGCTCGCCGGGCTGCACACCGCTGGCGATGGCGATCATGGGCGCGGCATTGCCATCGATGCGACCGCCTGTGCCCAGCGTCACGGGCAGGTGCTCGATGCGTGTGCCGCGCAAAGCCTGCACGAAGGGCCCGGTGGCGCCGGCACGCACGGCAGCGCGCGGCAATACCACGGCGTCCTCACGCGACAGATCGAGCTGGCCTTGCGCGAACAGGCCCTGGCGTAGGGCAGGGTGCGGTGCCACCGACAGATAGACCATCACCGCCCGCGTGCCGGCCGTGGCGCTGGGGTTGATGCGTGCCACCTTCACAGGCAGCTTGTCCGGCAGGCCATCGACGGCCAGCCAGCCCGGTGTGCCCAGGCGCACCAGGGCCACGTCTTCGGGCTTGAGCGCGGCTTCCAATTCGATGCGCGACAGGTCCACGATCTCGACGATGCGCGCATCGGGTGAGAGGCGTTCGCCCGCCTGCGCGAACTGCTGCGACACCAGGCCGTTGATCGGGCTGCTCAACTGGGTGTCGGCCACGGCCTTGGCGGCCACCTTGGCGGCGGCTTGGGCAGCCTGCAAGGTGGCTTTGGCCGCAGCCTCGTTGGACACGGCGGTATCCAGCGCGTTCTTGGAGATGAAACCCTGCGCCACAAGCGCCTGGTTGTTGTCCAGCGTCTGCCGGGCGATCTGCCACTGCGCCTGGGCGGCGGCTGCCTGCTGGCGTGCCTGCTCCAGGCGGTTGCCGTATTCATCGGTGTCGATGCGGGCGATCAATTGGCCGCGTGTCACCTTGT
>CALAKR010000376.1 GCA_937923225.1 uncultured Aquabacterium sp.
GGCGGGCGCTTCGTCAGCGTGTTCGTGATGGGCGCGGTGTCTGCGCTGATCGTGAGCCCTTGCGTGTCGGCGCCACTGGCCGGTGCGCTGCTCTACATCAGTCAGACGCGTGATGTGTGGCTGGGCGGCGCGGCCCTGTACGCCATGGCCTGGGGCATGAGCGTGCCGCTGCTGGTGGTGGGCGTGGCCGGTGGCCGCCTGCTGCCCCGTGCCGGCCGCTGGATGAACGCGGTCAAGGTGCTGTTCGGCGTGCTGATGCTGGCCATGGCCGCCTGGGTGGCGCGCCCGGCCTGGCCGGCGCTGGTGGCGGCGGTTACCGGGCAGCCGGTGGTGTCCAGCCACCAGAGCGTGCTGCCCTTCCTGCGCGTGAGCAGCGTGGCGCAGCTGGAGCAGGCCGTGGCCGATGCCGCGCGGCAAGGCCGCCCCGTGATGCTGGATTTCTACGCCGACTGGTGCGTGGCCTGCATCGAGATGGAGCGCTTCACCTTCACCGACCCGGCCGTGCGCGACAAGCTTGGCGCGGCCGTGCTGCTGCAGGCCGATGTCACTGCCAACACGCCTGACGACCGGGCCTTGCTGGAGCGTTTCGGCCTGTTCGGCCCGCCAGCCATCGTGTTTTTCGATGGGAAAGGGCAGGAGCAGGCGGGCCTGCGCGTGATCGGTGCCCAGAAGCCCGAGGCCTTCGTGCAAAGTCTCGTGGCCGCCGGGTTGTGACCGATTCGCCAAGTTTTGGCGTGGGGGCTGACTGATTCAGCACCTGGGTGATTGACCCGGCGCGGGCACGCACACCAGCCATTTTCGCTAGGCTGTCGGGTTCCGCTGAGGATACCCATGAACCCTGACGCCCGGAGCCTGTGGCGGGCTCCCCCCTGGACGCTGTCCGTGCTGCTGGCCGCGCTCGGCATGCTCGGCCCCTTCGCCATCGACACCTACCTGCCGGCCTTCGCGGGCATCGCGCAGTCGCTGAACGCCACGCCGGTCGAGATCCAGCAGACGCTGTCGGCCTACCTGTTCGCCTTTGCCTTCATGAGCCTGTTCCACGGCGCGCTGTCCGACAGCTTCGGCCGGCGCCCCGTGGTATTGACGGGCCTGGTGGTCTTCACGCTGGCCTCGGTCGGCTGCGCGATGGCCACCTCCATCGGGCAGCTCATCTTCTTCCGCGCGCTGCAGGGCCTGTCCACCGGGGCGGGCATCGTGGTCTCGCGCGCGGTCATCCGCGACATGTTCCCGCCCGACCAGGCCCAGCGTGTGATGGCGCAGGTGACGCTGTTCTTCGGCGTGGCGCCAGCCATCGCGCCCATCGTGGGCGGCTTCCTGTTCGTGCATGCGGGCTGGCAGGCGGTGTTCTGGTTCCTCACGGGCGTGGGCGTGGTGCTGTGGCTGGCCAACTGGTGGCTGCTGCCCGAGACGCTGCATGTGGATCACCGGCAGTCCTTCGCGCCGCGCCATCTGCTCAAGGGCTATATGGAGCTGGGCTTTCACCCGCGCTTCATGCTGCTGGCCCTGGCCAGTGGCGTGCCCTTCAACGGCATGTTCCTGTACGTGCTGTCGGCGCCCGCCTTCCTGGGCGAGCAGTTGCAACTGGCGCCCACCCAGTTCTTCTGGTTCTTCCTGTGCACCATCGCCGGCATCATGGGCGGCGCCTTCTGCAGCGGGCGGCTGGCCGGCCGCATCGAGCCGGCGCGCCAGGTGCGCCTGGGTTTTGCGGTGATGGTGGTGACCTCGGTGCTGAACCTGGCGGCCAACCTGCTGTTCACGGCCGAGGCGTGGTGGGCGCTGCCGCCCATCGGGCTGTTCGCCTTCGGCTGGGCGCTGGTCACGCCCATTGTCACGCTGATGGTGCTGGACCTCTTCCCCCATCGCCGGGGCATGGCCGCCTCGTTGCAGACCTTCGTGGCCAGCGCCGCCAACGGGCTGGTGGCGGGCATCATCTCGCCCCTGGTCATGCACGACACGGCGCTGCTGGCGCTGGCCTCGCTGCTGCTGATGTCGGTCGGGCTGGTGTCCTGGATCGTGCTGCAACGTCCACAGCGGCGATAATGGCGGGGTGAAGTCGGCCAGACCGCCGCTGGTGCAATCGCTGAAAGGCGGCACTGGAGGAAGGTCCGGACTGCGCAGGGCGGCGTAGGAGGTAACACCTCTCCACCGCGAGGTGAGGATCAGAGCAACAGAGACGAGTCTCTGTGGCCTTGGGCGGGGCGCAAGCCACGCCAAAGGTCTTTCGAAAGAAGGACCCGGGGCTTAGCCCAAAGGTCTTTCGAAAGAAAGACCGGGGGCACAGAGGGTGAAACGGGCAATCTCTACGCGCAGCAACACCAAATAGGCACACACGGAGCGGCATGGCTTGCCATGACGCTCTACCCCTGGCCCGGGGGCCGTGTGCGGGTAGGTGGCATCGAGCCGTTCTGGTGACAGGCGGCCCAGAGGAATGGCGGTCACGGTTCAGCGTCGCGAGACACGGAGCCGCACAGAATCCGGCCTATCGGCCGACTTCACACTTTCACTTTTTTCACGTCGTGCTCAAGTGCGGGCGCTGCTGGTCGAAAAAACCAGGGCCGCTGGCATCTTGCCGCTACCCGAGACACGACGATGACCCTGCCCCTGCGACCCGCCTTTCGCGTTCTGCCCTGGCTGATGCTCGGGGCTGCCGCCTGGCATGCCCAGGCCGCCGACACCGGTGCATCGGCGGCTCCTGCGCCGGCCAAGGAGATCGTCGAGCGGGCCGATGGCAAGCCTGGGGGGCAGCCGGCGCCTGCGGCCACGCGCCCGAGCAGTTCCCGCAGCAGTCTGGCCCCCAGTTCACCGGCACGCGCGCGCCAGCCCGAGGCCCCGGCCGAGGCCGCTTCAGGCGTCTCCATGACGGAGCTGCGTGACCTGATTGACCAGAAGATCGCCGAGGTGCGCGCCAAGCAGGAAACCGCGCCCGTGGTCCGCGTCAACAACAACACCCCGGTTGTGCGCAAGGCCGTGACCAAGAAGAAGGCTGCCCCGGTGGTGGCTGCCTCTGCGGCGACCGCGTCTGGGGTGCCGGTGGATCCGCTGGAGCAGCCCTGGAGCTACGACGGTGTCCACGGGCCGGAGCGCTGGGCCCAGTTGCGTCCTGAATACGCCACCTGCGGGTCCGGCAAGCGTCAGAGCCCCATCGACATCCGCGATGGCATCAAGGTCACGCTCGATCCCATCCAGTTCGATTACCGACCCACGCCCTTCAAGGTGCTGGACACCGGTCGCACCGTGCAGGCCAGGCTGGAGGGCGGCAACAGCATCACGCTCAACGGGCGCCGTTACGACCTGCAGCGCATCGAATTCCATCGCCCCAGCGAAGAGCGCATCAATGGCCGGCAGTTCGAGATGTCGGCGCACCTGGTGCACCGCGATGCCGAGGGGCGGACGGCGGTGGTGGCCGTGCTCATGGACCAAGGCGACCAGGGGGAGGGGCACCCTATGGTTCAACTGGTGTGGAACAGCCTGCCGCTGGAAAAGTACATCGATCAGGCCTCATCGGCGCCCATCGACATGGCGCGCATGCTGCCCGAGCAGAAGCAGTACCTGACCTACATGGGCTCGCTCACGGCGCCGCCCTGCACGGAGGGGGTGCTGTGGATGGTGATGAAACAGCCGATTACTCTCTCCCGAGAGCAGATCGGCGTGTTCAGCAGGCTCTATCCGATGAACGCCCGGCCGGTGCAGAACACCTCTGGCCGCCTGATCAAGGACGGCCAGTAAGCCAAGTCGTTACGCTCGTGCGGAAGTCGCTCAGCCTTGCGTGGAAACGCGGCGGCGAGCGGCGGCAGCACCAGCCAGGCCCAGACCGACGGCGAACATCGCCCAGGTCGAGGGCTCAGGCACCGGCGACAGCGAAGCGACCACATCCGGCGTACCGATCACCTGCGCGAACTTACCCGTGAAGGTGCCGCCCGAGGTCACGGCGGTGACCGTGGCATTGATGAAATCAAAGCCGGTGGCGCCGTAGCTGCTGTTGAGCAGCGTGTCGGGATCCCACTTGAAGGTCACGACCTTGAAGGTGTCGAAGCCGGTGAAGTTGAAGCCGAACACCGAGCTGTTGGCGCCGAAGAAGTTGGCGGTGGTGCCGGCGGGCGTCGAGATGCTCAGCGGGCTGCCGTCGATCAGCAGCTGTTCGCCGTCATCACCCAGGATGCCCGTGAAGTCGAAGGTCAGGGACTGGATGGTGAAGCTGGAGCCATTGAGGATGCCGGTTTCGATGTTGAAGCCGTCGCCGCCAGGCTCGGACACCAGGATCGAACCAGTGGCGTGGGCACCGACGGACGCAGCCAGAGCGGCCACAGCCAACAAGGTCTTGACGTGTTTCATGTGTTCTCTCCTCCACGGGATAACCCCATGACTTTCATGAGGGTGGCCAAGACTAAGTGATGCCAATACATGTGTCTGTAAGGAACGCCTGACGAACCCCCTAAACATAGGGGGTTCTGCCCTGATCCGAGGGGGGGCTGTGTCCGGAATGCGCTGGTCGCTGCGTCCGAAACTACTCAGTACACGCGCCCGCCCTTGATTTGCGCATGGGTGCGGCGGGTCAGCGAGGTGGCCTTGGCCATCTGGGCCATGGCGTGACCGGCATGTGCATGGCAGATGGCCAGGCCCAGGGCATCGGCGGCATCGTTGTGCGGCTCGCGGGGCAGGTCCAGCAGGCGCATCACCATGTGGCGGATCTGGGCCTTGGCCGCATGGCCGTGGCCCACCACGGCCTTCTTCATCTGCAGCGCGGTGTATTCGGAGACCGCGGGTGAGGCGGGGGTGCTGAGCAGCCCGGCGATGGCCGCGCCGCGGGCCTGTCCCAGCAGCAGGGTCGATTGCGGGTTCACGTTGACGAACACGATCTCTACCGAGGCCTGCTGCGGCTCGTAGGTGCCGACCACTTCGCGCACGCCCTCGAAGATCAGCTTGAGGCGGCCGGGCAGGTCGCCCAGCGCGGCTTCACGCGTCTTGATGGTGCCGCTGGCCACGTAGTGCAGGCGTGGGCCGTCCGTGTCGATCACACCAAAACCGGTGGTCTGCAGGCCGGGGTCGATGCCGAGGATTCTCATGTGGGCTGAGCATACCCGCTGGGCACGGCTTGGCGCGGTGGCGTCGGCCTGCGCACCAAACAAAACGGGCTGAGACGGCATGTCTCAACCCGTTGGAGGGAGGCCGCTACCCGCGCCACCTGGCACGGGGTGTGCGGCGAGCGCGGCAGGATCAGCCGGCCTTGCGGCGGCGGGCCAGTGCGCCGGTGACCATCAGGCCGCCCAGGACCATGGCGTAGGTGCTGGCTTCCGGCACGGGGCTCAGGACCGCGGCCAC
>CALAKR010000377.1 GCA_937923225.1 uncultured Aquabacterium sp.
AGGGCCTTGAACACCGATTTCAGCCGAGGGATCTGCTCGGCAAACACCTTGTCGACCGTGGTGACACCCCGTGCGGCGGCCTCGACGCTGGCCCCGGCATTCACGACCACGGCTGCGCGCGACTTCTGCCACACGGCCACATCGACCATCTCATTGCCGCAGTAATCGAAACCCTTGTCGCCAAAGCGCTCGACCAGCGCGTCGGCCTTGCGTCGCCCAGACATGTTTGCCACGCCATCGCTGGACACGACGCCATCGAACAGCTTGAGGTGCTGGGCCACCGCATGGGCCGCGGAGGCGTCCGAGGCCGTGCACAGCCACAACTGGCGCCCCCTGGCCTTTTCTTCCTTGAGCCAGCCCACCAGGGGTTCGCAGTAGGGCAGTGTCGAGGCGTCAAGTGCCACCCGTCTGGCAATGTGCGCCTTCAATGCCGCCTTGCCCTGCATCAGCCAGAACGGCACGACCAGGAGGTACAGCGGATTCTTCTTGATCAGCAACAAGAACGATTCGAGCAGCAGGTCGCTGCGGATCAAGGTGCCGTCCAGATCGACGCACAAAGGCGGGGAAGAGCGCATGAACACTGAAGGTAAAGAACGAACGGACGCCAGGGCCTAGGGAGAAGAGGGCGCCTTGAGGGCCCATACGCACAGCCAGCCGATCAGCACGGCCAGCCACAAGGTCAGCAGGCGGCAGACCAGCGTGAGCA
Source organism: uncultured Aquabacterium sp. (assembly GCA_937923225.1). Classification (GTDB taxonomy): domain Bacteria; phylum Pseudomonadota; class Gammaproteobacteria; order Burkholderiales; family Burkholderiaceae_C; genus Aquabacterium. The sequence continues at coordinate 707 of CALAKR010000377.1, forward strand.
GGATGGCGTCGGGCCACTGAAACCCATGGGCGTGCAGCAACGCGGCCATCACGGCCTCTGTGCTGCCCAAGCCTCCTGGCAGGAACGACAAAGCCCCCGCGATGATGGCGATCGCGTAGATGCCAGCCGCCGACGACCACGACAGGGATACTGGTGACAAGGCATCCCCGGCGATCTTGAAGCCGATGGCCTCTGCCCCCCAGGCCACCAGCCCCAGCGCGATCCCCGCCAGCAGCAGGCCGGGCGTGAAAAACTGCCGCGCACTGACCAGGGTGTTGGCCAGGGAGCTGGCGCCCTGCAGCCAGTGGGGCGGTGTGGCATGGCCGGCAAGCTGTGCACTCAGCGATGCGGCAATGCGCGGCCACGGCAGCAAGGCCAGCATGACCATGCACAGGGCCACCAGCCCCAATGCAATCCACAGCAGCACGCCATAGGCGTCCAGCTCGGCGAACACCAGTGCAGCCAGAGCCACCATGGCCAACAGATCCAGCAGCCGCTCTACGAAAAACGCCGCGGCAATGCCGGGCAAGGCCACGCCCTTGGGCAGGTAATAGCGCGCTCGGACCATCTCGCCCAGCTTGCCGGGCGACAAGGTGAACGCGAACCCCGACATGAACGTGAGCGTCACGAAGCGCCAGGACAGCCGGTGCCCCAGCTTGCTCATGTACAAGCGCCAACGAACCGTTCGGAGGGCGTAGTTGAGCAGCGAAAGCAAGGTGGCTGCCAGGATGGCGGGCCACGCCGCCAGCACAGGCGCCATGTGGATCTGCGACACGTCACGGTGGAACCCGATGACGCACCAGGCAGCGAACAATGCCAGAAGCCCGTAGATCAGCACATTGCGCTGCAGGGAAGTCAACATCACGCGAGGGCTCAGGCGCCGAAGAACCGGCTCTTGAAGCCCGTGGGGATGGCCGCTTCCATGTCAGCCAGGAAGCCGTCGTGCAGCGTGTAGTCGATCTGGTCGCGGCTGGGGCTCAAGGACGACACGCGAACCAGCATGCCATCGGCGATCAGGCCCCGCAGCCCGTACTGCAGCTGGGTCAGCTTGCGCTCTACGCCGGGCAGGATGGCCTTGTCGTCCAGTGTCACCCAGTAGGTGATCGGCTCGATGCGGTTGTCCAGCTCGGCCAGCAAGCGTGCCACCTTCAGCGGTGGGTGCCCTGCCAGATTCAGGTAGGCCAGACCTTCGTTGCGCATGCTGAAGCCTTGCGCCACGTAGCAGAACTCCGGGCGATGGGCCGCTGTCGATTGGGAGTTCTGGTTGCGCCCGTAGGCAATGGACAGCATGATGCGCTGCCCCTTGCTGTTCACGTAGGTGCGGTTGAAGGTCTCGGAGTACAGCGAATCCAGCTTGGCCGTCAGAGTCGGGTCAGGCGTGACCACCGCAGAGTGGGGGTCGATCTGCCAGTCACCAAAACGGCTGGGCAGCAACTCGGCCACCTTCAGGGCCGGGCGGTCATCGGCCGTCATGTGGGTGGGCTTGAGCGCCACCGAGCCAGCGGCCCCCGCCACCATCACGGCGGCGGCCACGAACAAGGCGCGGGGAACGGATTTAAGCGGCAGCATGGGTGGGCTCCTTGTCGAAACGAGCGGCCAACAGCCGGTCAAAGCCGTAGGTCAATATCAGGGCCACGGTGAACAGCACCATGCCGGCAAAGTTGTGGGCAAAACCTTGGCCCACCTGATCACCCATGTGATAGGTGATCAGCACCAGCGTGATCACCCGCACCACGTTGGAAATGAACGAAATCGGGATGATCATGATCGCCAGCGCCACGTTACGGGCCTTGGACTTGTAATTCATGATGTTCATGTACAGCAGGCCCAGCGCCTCCAGCGTGAACAGCGAGTTCAGGCCCGAGCAGGCATCGGCCACCAGCAACTGGTAGGGGCCGATCGTCAGCATCACGCCGGTGCGGCCGATGGGGTAGCCGGCCCAGTACAGCAGGTTCTCTGCCACGTAGGACACCATGGCCTTCAGGGGCAGCGTCATGGCCTGCACCAGGGCACCGGGCAGGGGCACCATGAACAGCAGGAAGAACAGCGGGAACCAGGCCGTGCGCACCCCTTGCCAGCCACGCAGCAGCAGCAGGCAGGCGATCAGCACGGGGATCTGTGAGAAGCCCTCAAGCTCGATGATCTGTTGCGAACGGGCGACCGCATAGATCAGCGTGCCCACCAGCAGCAAGGCAAACCCTGCC
>CALAKR010000378.1 GCA_937923225.1 uncultured Aquabacterium sp.
TGGTCAATGGCAGCACGCAGTCACCGTGGATGTCGGCCAGGGTGGCGCAACCGGCCTGGGCCATGCAGATCTCGAGCTCATCACGCAGCAGCTGCAGCATGTGGGCCACGCCCAGGGCGCCGGCCACAGCCAGCGCGTACAGCTGCAGGCGCCCCACCAGCACGGCATCGGCCCCCAGCGCCAGTGCTTTGAAGACATCGGCGCCGCTACGGATGCCGCCATCGAACATCAGCGGCATCCCGGCGCCCACGGCCTGCCGCACTTTGGGCAGCATGTGCAAGCTGGCAGGAGCGCCATCCAGACCCCGCCCCCCATGGTTGGACACCACCAGCCCAGCCACACCACGGGCTTTCAAGGCCACGGCATCGTCGGGGTGCAGCACGCCCTTGATCCACACGGGCAATGCGGTCTGTGTGAGCAGCCAGTCCACATCGGCCCAGGTAGGAGCCTGACGCATCACCCCCTGGAAGATGCGGCTATGGCCACCCCCTTGCGATGCCGCGTCAGGGGCCTGTGCGTTGCCATGAAGGTTGACGGCCATTACATGCGGCGGCAGGCGAAAGCCCGCGTGCAGCGCCTGCAGGCTGGGCACCTGGATGGCAGCATCGAGCGTGAGCACGATGGCGGTGTAGCCTGCGGCCTCGGCCCGCCGCAGCAAGGCCAGGGTGGCGGCCCGCTCCGGCTGCAGATACAGCTGGAACCAGCGGACCGGGCCGGCATGGCGGGCGATGTCTTCCAGCGTGTACGAGGCCAGCGTGCTCACCACCATGCCAGCCTGCGTGGCCTCCGCGGCTTGAGCACTGGCCAGCTCACCTTGTGGATGGGACAGCGGCTGATAGGCCACTGGCGCCAGCAGCAGTGGGTGCGCCAGGGTCGGCGCACCCGGCAGCGCCAACCGTGTGTGCCCCTGAGAGACGTCCGCCAGCACGCGCGGGCATATGGCCCATGCACCGAAGGCAGCGCGATTGGCTGCCGCAGTCACGTCACCTCCGCTGCCACCGGCGATGTAGGCACGGGTGGGCGCGGCGATGTGGTGCACGGCCAGACGCTCGTAGTCAGCCGCACAGAACACCCCTTCAGGGATGCGTTCGTACGGGGGCTGCGGTGCAGGCGTTGTGGCGGATAGGCTCATCATCATGGACAAATGCCGGGCACATGGCCCGGCATCTTATCGAGTCAAGGGATCAGGCCGTCTGCGCCGGATCAGAACTCGTAGTTGAGCGTGACGCGGGTTGCGCGGCCATCGCCCTTGTACAGGAAAGAGCCCGAGCGGTAGACGGCGGTGTAGTAATCCTTGTCTTCAACGTTCAGCACGTTCAGGCGCACGTCCATGCGACGGTTGAAGCGGTAGGAAGCAAACACGTCGTACACCATGAACGCCGGCACGGGCTGGCTATAGCGCCCCGTGGCCAATGAATAGCCCGCAGCAGTGTCTGGCTGTCCACCGTAACGCTGGCTTTCATGACGCGCTGCCCCGCCGAACGCGAAGGCGTCCGTCAATTGGTACTTCAATTGCACCGACAGCGAACGGTTGGCGAAATTACTCAGGCGCTTGCCGACGTTGGCTTTTGCCGTGGCTGCGGCCGTGGCCGTGGCCGCGGCCACGTTGCCTGGCGCGGTGTTGGCAGGTATAGGTTGTGGGGCAGAGGCCAGGATTTCCGATTTCATCACCGTCACTCCGGCCTGGGCCGTGAGCCTGTCGGTCAGATTGCCCGCCAAACCAAACTCAATACCCTGGACACGATTCTTGCCCGAATTGTAGGTACCTGCGGCGCTGTAGTCGGCGCCTTCCATCACATTCGACTTGGTGGTCTGAAAGATGGCGCCGGTGATCAGCAGCTTGTCATCAAACACGTTCCACTTGGTGCCCAACTCGTAGTTGGTGGACTTCTCGGGCTTGGCGCTCATCGCCCCCCCTGCGCCGACAACGAGGCCACCATAGCCGGAACTCGTACCCGAATCAGGCTCGCCACCGTTGACATCCTGCGCGGAGGCCCAGCTGGCGTAGACGATGCCCTTGGGCGTGATCTTGTAACTCACACCGAGATGCCCGTTGATCAAGGTCTCGTCGTAGCTATAGGCTGCAGTCTGCGCACCGGTCGTATTGTTGAAGCGATTCAGCGTCAGGTTGAACTGGTCCAGGCGCACACCGCCGAAAGCTGTGAACTTGTCGGTCAGGTCCACCGTGTCCATCACGGAGGCAGCCAACGCACGAGCGTGCCACTGCTGAGTTCTGCCCAAGCGGGTCACCGCACGCGTCGCCAGTTTGGTGGGATCGGCCACGGCCACGCCATCTGCACCAATGAAGCAGAAGGCATTCAGATCCCCGATGCTGTTGTTGCTGCGGCAGTTGAAGCCCGATTGGGTCAGGCGGTAGCTGCCCGACACCACGGTGTGGTCGGTGTACTCTGCACCCAGAATGATCTCGTGCTTCTTGCCCCCGATCGTGCGGTCAAGCCTCACGTTGGTCTGGTGAGCGAAATAGTTGACGTCCTGCCAGCCAGTATGGCCGTTGTCGATATAGGCCGTCTGGTACGGCGTCGTGGTCGTACCGTCATAGCGGTTCCCGAAACTTGCACCGGTTGTCACGTAGCTGTTTCGCGACGAACCGTAGCGAGTCAGGCTGTTGATCGTGGTGTCCGGCGACACGCGGAACTTGACGCGGGCCGTCAGTGTGTCCTGATGCGAACGCAGGAAATCGCTTTCCTGGGCATACACCGGTACATCGGCGGCAGGGCGGCGGTTGGGCACGGTGCCCACAAGGTAGCCCCCCAGATCGGGCTGGTCATCCTTGCCACGCAGGCCGTAGTAGTCGATGGTGACCGACAGATCGCTGTTGATCTCCCACAACCCCGACAAGGCCAGGCCCTGACGGCTGCGGTTGGACGGCGCACGATCGGGCACGTCTTCGTCGCTGTAAAGCACGTTGGCACGCAGCGCGAATTGATCGCTGAAGGCCTTGTTCACATCGGCACTCAGGCGCACATGGTCATCCGTGCCCAGGCTCGCGGAGACACGGTTGAAATCCAGATCCAGTGTCGCCTGCTTGGTGATCGCGTTGACTGCGCCACCGGCACTGCCACGGCCCGCGAAGCTGGAGCTGGGCCCCTTGGTGATCTCCACCTGCTCGATGGCAAAGCTCTCGCGAGTGCTCATGCCGGGATCACGCAGGCCGTCCACGAACACGTCGCTGCGGGCTTCCTGGCCACGGATGATGTAGCGGTCGCCGAAGGCGTTGCCGTTCTCGCCGGTACCCAGGGTGATGCCAGGCTGGGCGTTCAGGATCTGCTTGAGGTCGGTGAAGCCAGAGTCATCAATGGCCGTCTTGGTGATGACGGAAATGGTCTGAGGCGTCTCGGCCAGCGGGCGGGTGTGGCGCACATCGCCCGATGTCTTGGCCTTGTAGGGCACGCCCACTTCGGCATTGGGATTCGGGTCGATGGCCTTGGCCTGCACCTTGATAGCCGGCAGTTCGGCGTTCTGGGTAGGCTGCGGTTCGGGAGCCTGCTGAGCCATCGCGCCCAGCGGCACCAGCATGGCGGTGGACAGGCTCAGAGCCAGGCCGGTCTTGACGGCTGGTACGGCGATGGCCTGCTCCTGGCGCAGGCTGCGCGGCCTGCGGATCTTGCTGTGGTGCTGCGTCGTCACGAAGGGCTCCTCAATGGCTAAAAATTGAACTCAAAAACAGAGAAAAATAAAAAACGAAATGCGAATGCCAATCAAATAAATGATTGAGCAAGATCTTTCAATCAATGTGTGGCAACGATGAGGACGCATGGCGCCGGACGCGCGCCACCGTCAAACCTGCTGGACGACAGGCATCGACGCTCGTCAAATGATAAGGATTCTCATTATAAATCCTTAACATTTGTACACAGCCCCCCGGTTGAGAGGGCGTGGCGAGGACGCATCAGGCCGTGGCCGAGCCCTTGGCGCGCAACAGACGCCGCACCAGCCAGAGCAGGAGCACGCCGCCCACCACCACCGCCGCCAGGGCGGTGTAGGTGCTGGCGTCGGGCGAAGCCAGGGCTGCCGTGAGCCGGTCCATGAACAGCGAGATCACGATGGTGCCGGGCGCCAGGCCCAGGAAGGTGCCCAGCACGTAGTCGCGCAGGCGCACGCGGAAGGCGCCCGCTGTCATGTTGACGACGATGAAGGGCGCCAGCGGTACGGCACGGATCACGATGACCGCCCACAGCCCGCGCCGCTTGATGGCGCCGACCACGGCATGCAGCCGGCCATCCGGCGCGAAGCTGTCTACCCACTGGGCCCCGGCCAGGCGACCCAGGCCATAGGTGGCGGTGGCCCCGGCCACCATGCCGACCAGCGCATACGCCATGCCCGGCCACGGGCCGAACACCAGCGCCCCCACCGTGATCAGCGCGGCCACGGGCACGGCCAGCAGCACGGCCAGCACATAGCCCGCCAGCACCAGCACTGGCCCCATCGGCATGTCCAGCAGATCACGTCCCATGCGCGCAAGCGCCTGCGGCTCCAGGTAGGGCCGCCATTGGGGATCGCGCCAGGCCAGCATGACGGCCACGATCAAGGCCAGGTACAGGCCGATCAGGAGCCAGCGGGCCCAACGCAGGAAACGAGGCAGGTTCAACGCACACCCTCGGGAAACACAGGGGCAGCCACGACATCAGGCCGCATCGAGCGGGCATCTTGGCGCAGGCCACGCCCCCGCGCACGGGGACTTACCTTCAGCCACACACCCGCTCCCCCGCACTTCAGGGGGTGAAAAATCCCCGGGATGCGTCAGTCCTGACGCAGTTCCTGGCGGATGCTGCGGTCGGTGGACTGGCGCGCCAGCACCCAGCGGCCGGTGCGGATGGCCAGCGCCTCGGGGCTCACCGGCAGCGCCAGCGTTTCCACCATGGGCGGCAGGCCGCCACGGGCACTGAGCTGCTCGGGGCTCTCGGCGGTCAGCGCCCACACGCGCATGCCGCCCAGGGATTCATGGGTTTCCAGCGTGCTGAGCATCTGCAGGCCATCCATGCCCGGCAGCTCCAGCGTGGTCACCAGCAGATCGGGCGGCTCCTGGCCGATGCGCAGCAGGGCCACATAGCCGTTGTCGGCGGTTTCCACCGACACGCTCTGGCCGAACACCTCCAGGGCCGACACGCAGGCGGCCAGCCAGGGGCGCTCCTGCGCCACCAGCACGATGCGCAGCGGGCGCACCTCGGCATGGTGCGAGGCCGACTTCGAGGCTGGCACGCTGGGGGCCGTGCCCGGCTCGCCCAGGCTTTCCAGCCCCATGCTCATGGCCAGGGCCTCGACCGCGTTGTAGGGGATGCGCCGATGGCCACCCGGTGTGCGTGCGGCCGGCAAGATGCTGGCCTCCACCCACAATTGAACGGTGCGCAGCGACACGCCCAGGCGGGTGGCCGCCTCTCGGGTGGTCAGCATGCGGGACGCCGGTCCCAGGGGGATCACTTGCGACATGGAAAAGCCCCTTTCTCGGATGGCCTCAAGGGCCAGCTTGCCTTCATGTTGTGAGAGTTATGTCAGCGTCTCTGTTTATCGGCCGCTGGCCAGCAACTCTTGACACCCGGCTTCACGGGCAGGCGCCGATGCATGCCTTTGTGCACAATCTGTCCGTATGAGCAAGGCTTTCACCAAGGAATCCGACAGCAGCGACGAGGACGACGAACTCGGCGGCCTGCCGCCGCTGCCCGCCGGCACCCGCAACTACATGACGCCGCAGGGCTACCAGCGCCTGCGCGACGAGCTGCTGACCCTGATCGACGAGGAACGGCCCAAGGTGGTCGAGATCGTGCACTGGGCCGCCTCCAACGGCGACCGCTCCGAGAACGGCGACTACCTCTACGGCAAGAAGCGCCTGCGCGAGATCGACCGCCGCATCCGCTTCCTGACCAAGCGGCTGGACATCGCCGAAGTGGCCGACCCGTCACAACACTTCGGCAACGATCAGATCTTCTTCGGCGCCACGGTCACTTACGCCAACAGCAAGGGTGAGGAGCGCACCATCACCATCAAGGGCATCGACGAGACGGACAACCTGCAGGGCGAGGTGAGCTGGATTGCCCCTATCGCGCGTGCGCTGCTCAAGGCCCGCGAGGGCGATGAGGTGCAGCTGATGACGCCGGGCGGGCTGGAGAAGATCGAGGTGCTGGAGGTGCGCTACCCAGCGCCCTCCCCTGCGATCTGATCAGGGGCTGACGCGGTTGACCTTGAGCACCACCGGGCAGCGCTTGAGGGTGCGCAGCACGTCCTGCAGGTGCTCGGTGTCGCGCACCGACAGGGTCAGCTTGAGCTCGGCGGTTTCGCCCAGGCGCTCGTCGCCCATTTCGATGTGCGTGATGTCGGTCTCTGCGCTGCTGATGGAGGCGGCCACCTGCGCCAGCACGCCCTTGCCGTTGGCCACCAGCACCTGGATGTCGGTGTCGAAGGCGCGCGTGGGCTCTTCGGACCAGCCCACGTCGATCCAGCGATCGGGGTCGCGCTCGAACAGGCGCTTGCCCACGCCGCACATCTGCGTGTGCACGACCAGGCCTTCGCCACGGCCCAGGTAACCGGCAATGGGATCGCCCGGAATGGGCCGGCAGCACGGCGCCAGTTGCACCGTGGCGCCTTCGCTGCCATCGATGATGACGGAGCCCTGCGAGGGCGATTCGATCGCGGCGAAGCGGCCCAAGGTGAGCGTAAGGGCATCGGGGCGCTCGCCGAACTCGGCCATGATCTGCGCGATGCGCTTGGCTACCATGGGCGCGATCTTGCGGCCCAGGCCGATGTCGATCAGCAGGTCGTCGCGCGAACGGTTGCCGCCCCAGCGGTTCAGGGCCTGCCAGAGTTCGCCATCCTTGCCCTCGGTGTGCTCGTCGCCGCGCGGCAGGGTCAGGCCCTCGGGGCGCAGCGCCTGCGACAGCAGCTTCTCGCCCATCTCCAGGGATTCTTCGGCCTCCATGTTCTTGAGGTAGGCGCGGATCTTGGAGCGGGCGCGGCCCGTGCGCACGAAGTTCAGCCAGCCCGGGCTGGGCTTGGCACTCGGCGCGGTGATGATCTCGACCACGTCGCCGCTGCGCAGTTCGGCGCGCAGGGCCACGGGCTCGTCGTTGACCTTGGCCGCCACGCAGTGGTCGCCCACATCGCTGTGGATGGCGTAGGCAAAGTCGACCGGCGTCGCGCCCTTGGGCAGCGCCAGGATGCGCGACTTGGGCGTGAACACGTAGACCGATTCAGGAAAGAGGTCAATCTTGAGGTGCTCAAGGAACTCGGCTGAATCGCGCGTCTCGTGCTGGATGTCGATCAGCGACTGCAGCCACACGGCGGCCTGGTGCGGCGTGGCCCCCGAGGCGGCCTCTTCCTGCGTCTTGTACATCCAGTGGGCGGCGATGCCCTTCTCGGCCACGGCATGCATGGCCTGCGAGCGGATCTGGAACTCCACCGCTGTGCCCACGGGGTTCACCAGCGTGGTGTGCAACGACTGGTAGCCGTTGGCCTTGGAGATGGCAATGTAGTCCTTGAAGCGGCCGGGCAGCGGCTTGTAGAGCTGGTGCAGCACGCCTAAAGCGCGGTAGCAATCGAGCAGTTCGCGCGTGACGATGCGGAAACCGAAGATGTCGCTGACCTGGGCGAAGCTCAGGTGCTTGTCGCGCATCTTGTGATAGATCGAGTAGATGGTCTTCTCGCGGCCGAAGGTCTCGACCGTCATGTCCGCATCGCCAAAGGCTTTCTCCACCTCGCGCTGGATACGGTCGACCAGGTCACGGCGGTTGCCACGCGTCTTCTTGACCGCCTTGGCCAGGATGCCGTAGCGCCACGGGCTGATGTACTTGAAGGACAGCTCCTGCAGTTCGCGGTAGGTCTGGTTCAGGCCCAGGCGGTGCGCGATGGGCACGTAGATGTCCAGCGTTTCGCGGGCGATGCGGCTGCGCTTGTGGGCCACCATGGCTTCCATGGTGCGCATGTTGTGCAGGCGGTCGGCCAGCTTGATCAGGATGACGCGCACGTCGCGCGCCATGGCCAGCAGCATCTTGCGGAAGGACT
>CALAKR010000379.1 GCA_937923225.1 uncultured Aquabacterium sp.
GTGCACGCACGGATCGAAGCGCGTGCGCGCATGGCGCCAGACGCCATCGCGTTGCGTCAGGACGGCCAGGCACTGAGCTACGCCGCGCTCAACCAGCAGGCCAATCAGCTGGCCCACCGGCTGCTGGCAGAAGGTGTGGAGCTAGGCCAGCGCGTCGCCCTGTGCCTGCCGCGCAATGCCAACAGGCTGGTCGGCATGCTTGCGGTGCTCAAGGCCGGTGCGGCCTACGTGCCGGTCGACCCCGCTTACCCCGCAGACCGTATTGCCTACCTGCTGAGCGATAGCGCACCCGCCTGGGTGCTGGCCGAGACCGGCATCGAGGGCCTGCCCACGGGCGTACCGCGCATGGACCTGGACCAGCCCCTTGCCGACGCCCCTACGCACGACCCTGTAGTCACGGGTCTGGATGATCGGCAACTGGCCTACCTCATCTATACCTCAGGCTCGACCGGCCACCCCAAGGGCGTGATGGTCGAACACCATGCCCTGGCCAACCTGGTGGACTGGCACTGCCAGGCCTTCGACCTGAACGAGCACGGCCATGCCTCGAGCGTGGCCGGATTCGGTTTCGATGCCCTGGCCTGGGAGGTATGGCCCTGCCTGTGCGCCGGGGCAACATTGCACCTGCCGCCGGCCGATCTTGGCAATGAGCATGTGGAGGCCCTGCTCGACTGGTGGCTGGAGCAGCCGCTGACGGTGAGTTTCCTGCCAACGCCGGTGGCCGAGCACGCGCTGCGCCGCGAGCGCCAGCACCCGACCTTGCGCACCCTGCTGGTGGGCGGCGATCGCCTGCGCCACTTCGAGCGCGACCCAGGCTTTGCGTTGGTCAACAACTACGGCCCTACTGAAACCACGGTGGTCGCCACTTCTGGAGAACTGCGCCCTGGCGGTGCCCTCCATATCGGCACCCCGATCGCCAACACCCAGGTCTACGTGCTGGACGCCGGCCTGCAACCGGTGCCCGTGGGCGTCGTAGGCGAGCTGTACATCGGGGGTGCCCAGGTGGCGCGGGGCTACTTCAACCGCCCAGAACTGACGCAATCGCACTTCATCAAGGATCCGTTCAGCGATGATCCCCAGGCACGCCTGTACCGCAGCGGTGACCTGGTCCGCTGGAACACCGACGGCACGCTGGACTACCTCGGGCGCAATGACGATCAGGTGAAGATTCGCGGCGTGCGCGTCGAGCTGGGTGAAATCGAGGCTGCGCTCAAATGCCAGCCCGGTGTCGAAGACGCCGTGGTGCTGGTGCGAGACGGGCGGCTGCTGGGTTGGTACACGCAAACCCAACCCCTTGAGCCGCTGGCGCTGCGCGAGGCCTTGCAGGCCTGTCTGCCGGCGCAACTGGTGCCGGCGGCAGTGACCTGCCTCGATGCGCTGCCGCTGACCCGCCATGGCAAGCTCGACCGCCGTGCGTTGCCAACGCCGGACACCGCCAGCCTTGCGGCCAGCGCGTTCGAAGCCCCGCACACCCCGACCGAAACGGCCATGGCCGCGATCTGGGCCGAGGTGCTGCAGGTCGACCGGGTAGGGCGCCATGACAACTTCTTCGAGCTGGGTGGGCACTCGTTGCTGGCGGTCACGCTGGTCGAACGTCTGCGCCGGGCTTCGCTGGTGGTGGACGTGCGCGTGCTGTTCGCCCAGCCCACTGTCGCCGCCCTCGCCGCTGTGGTCGGCGATAGCCCGGCCCAGCAGGTGCCGGCCAATCGCGTGCCGACGGGCGCGCAGCGCATTACGCCAGACATGCTCAGCCTGATCGCGCTCGAGCAACCCGTGATCGACCGCATCGTTGCCCAAGTGCCAGGCGGCGCGGCCAACGTTCAGGAAATCTACCCACTGGCGCCGTTGCAACAGGGCGTGCTCTACCATCACCTGAGCGCAGAGCAGGGCGACCCCTACCTTCTGCAGACATGCCTGGCATTCGACAGCATCGAGCGCCTGCTGGCGTGGGCCGGGGCCCTGCAACAGGTCATCGACCGCCATGACATTCTGCGCACCGCCGTAGTGAGTCATGGCTTGCCGCAGCCGCTGCAGGTGGTGTGGCGCAAGGCCGAGCTGGGCGTCTTTGAGGTGACCGACCTGGCCGAGGGGTCGAGCACCTCGCGCATCGACCAGTTGCAGGCGCGCTTCGATGCCCGCCATCACCGCATGGACCTGGGGCAGGCACCCCTGGCGCGGCTGCACTACAGCCTGGACCCTGACAATCACCAGGTGGTGGCCGTGTTGCTGTTCCATCATCTGGCACTGGACCATACGGCCCTGGACGTGGTGCTGTTCGAGATGCGCGCTTTGCTGTTCGGGCAAGGGCATACCCTGCCGCCGGCCGTGCCGTACCGCAATTACGTTGCCCAGGCCTGCCTGGGCGATGAAAGCGCCCACGAGGCCTTCTTCAAGACCTTGCTGGCCGATATCGATGAGCCCACCCTGCCGCTTGGTCATGCCGACGTGCAAGGCGATGGCGCTGGCATCGAGCACGCCCTGCTGCCGCTCGACCACGGCCTGGCCCAGGGTCTGCGTGCCCAGGCCAGGCGCCTGGGGGTGAGCGCTGCAAGCCTGATGCACGTGGCCTGGGCCCGTGTGCTGGGGGTGCTGGCCAACCGCAGCGATGTGGTGTTCGGCACGGTGCTCATGGGGCGCTCGCAAGCAGGCGAAGGCGCCGACCGCGCGCTGGGCATGTTCATCAACACCCTGCCACTGCGCGTCGATACTGCCGCCGGGGTAGAGCAGGGCGTGCTGGCCACGCACCGCCACTTGTCGGCGCTGCTGGCCCACGAGCATGCGTCATTGGCACTGGCCCAGCGCTGCAGCGGCGTGGCGGCCGGTACGCCATTGTTCAGCGCATTGCTCAATTACCGCCACAGCACCGACCCGGCAGCCCAGGCAAATGATGGGCTGTGGGAGGGCGTGCAACTGCTGGGGGCAGAAGAGCGCAGCAACTACCCGCT
>CALAKR010000380.1 GCA_937923225.1 uncultured Aquabacterium sp.
ATCAAGGTCGCGGGGTTTCCTTGAAATCCCCGCCTACCCCGGTCACGAACTGCTCTGGTTTGACATAGCGCCGCAAGGCCGCATTGACCTGCTCCAGCGTGAGTGCCTCCAGCGCGGCATCCACACGGGCGGATTCTGCGAAGGTGCGCCCCAGATAGAGATTGTTGGCCCACGCAGACGCTAGGCGGCCATCCTGCGCCCGAGACAAGCGCCGGTAATTGAGCAGGCCCTTGCGTCCTGCATCCAGCTCGGCCTGCGTGAAGCCCTCGGTCAATGCTTTGCGAACCTCTTCCTGCAGGGCTTTCTCGACCTTGTCCAGATTCTGCGGTGCAAAGATGGCCGTGGCCGCCCAGGTGGAATGTGGCTCCATCACATTCCAATCCACATAGCTGTAGACGCTGTAGGACAGGCCTTCCTTTTCCCGGATCCGATTCCAGAGTCGGGAATCTCCGCCGGAGCCCAGCAGGTAATTGGCCAGCGTGAGCGCCGGGTAATCCGCGTCCCGATCGCTCAAGGGCACGGGCTGCGTCACCGTCAGGGTGGCGTTCTGCTTGTCCGGCGTGGGCAGCACGATGCGCGTGGGCGACACAGGCACCAGGGGATCAGGCACGCGGGCGTAAGGCTCGTCGGAGCGCCAGCCCTCGAATGCCGTGGTCAAGGCACTGCGCAAGGCCGCCGGGTCGAAATCACCCACCGCAGCAAACTCGGCGTGCGATGCGCTCAGGAACTTGTCGTGGTAGGCCTTGACCCGCTCGATGGACACCGATGTCCAGTCGGCCTCGATCTCGTCGAAGGTGCGCGCATAGCGCACATCACCAGGGCGATAGGGGTTGTCGTGGCGCGCCAGGGCATTGGCCACCACGGCGCCCGGCTCCTTGCGCTGGCTGGCCACCATCGACAGGGCCTGGCGGCGCACCTCTTCCAGCACCTCCGGCGGCAATGAGGGTTGCTTGAGCAATTGCGCCACCAGCTGGATCACGGCAGGCAGGTGCTCACGGCGTGAATCGATGTTCACGGTGAGCTGACCATCTCCGCCACTGAAGGACACTTCGGATTGCAAGGCATCCAGCCGATCCTGAACCTGCTGGCGGCTCAGGCCGGCGCCCCCCTTGTCGAGCAGCTCTGCCAGGGCCGTGGGCGCTTCGCCCCAGCCTTTGAGCGATGCCTCGGTGCCAAAGCGCAGGCTCAGCACCGCCTTGACGGCCTGGCCACGGCTGGCCTTGGGCAGGAAGGCCACCTTGATGCCCGGCGCCAGCGAGAAGCGCTGCGTGCGCGCATCGATGTTGGCGGGGCTGGCATCGAAGGCTTCCACCTGGGCCACCTGGGCCGAGGGCTTGAAATCCTTGAACTGGGCGGCCACGTCCACACGCGCCGGCACAGGCGCGCGCGCCGGGGATGCCGTGGGGATGTACTCGCCCAAGGTTCGGTTGGACGACACCAGTACCTGGCCCGCCACCCGCTGCACATCGGCCAGAGAGATTGCCTTGATGCGGTCGCGGATCAGGAAGAACAGGCGCCAGTCACCCTGCGATACCGACTCGGACAGCCCCGCGCCTATCTGCTGCGGATCGGCAAAGGCCATGTCCCAGGATTTGAGCCACTTGGCGCGCGCGCGCTCCAGTTCGTTTGTGGTGATGGGCTCGGTGCCGAAGGACTCCACCGCCTTGGTCAGGGCATCGCGGGCTTGCGCCATGTCCTGCCCCGGGCCCAACTGAGCGCCCAGGATCATGAAGCCTGGATCGGCCAGACCTTCCGAGAACGCGAACACCGACGCGGCCAGTTGCTTCTCGGTGAGCTGCTTGTGCAGCCGGCCGGAAGGCGTGTCGCCCAGGATCAGGTTGATCAGCTCGACCGCGGCGTAGTCCGGCGCGGCGGCTGGTGCGATGTGGTAACCCGCGTACAGCAGCGGCACGCCGCCCACGCGGCGCAAGGTCACGCTGCGCTCACCGTCCTGCACGGGATCGAGGGTGTACATGGGCGCCGGCCCGACCTTGGGGCGTGGCAGCGGGCCGAAGAACTCGCGCACCCAGGCCAGCACCTTGGCCTGATCGAACTTGCCGGTGATGATCAGCGTGGCGTTGTCCGGCTGGTAGTACTTCTTGTAGAAGGCCTGCAGGCGTGTGATGTCGACGCCTTCGACATCGGTGCGCGCGCCGATGGTCGACTTGCCGTAGTTGTGCCACTGGTACATGCTGGCCAGCGTCTTCTCGAACAGGATGCGGCCCGGGCTGTTCTCGCCCATCTCCATCTCGTTGCGCACCACGGTCATCTCGGAATCGAGATCCTTGCGGGCGATGAAGCTGTTGACCATCGCATCGGCCTGCCACTGCAGGTACCAGCGCAAGTTGTCGTCGTTGGCGGCAAAGCTGGCGAAGTAGTTGGTGCGGTCAAATGAGGTCGTGCCATTGGCACTGAGGCCGCGCTTGCTGAACTCAGCCCACACCTGCGGGTGCCTGGGCGAGCCCTTGAACAGCAGGTGTTCCAGCAGGTGGGCCATGCCGGTCTCGCCATAGCTTTCGTAACGCGAGCCCACGCGGTAGGTCATGTTGACCAGCGTGGTTGGTTTGGCATCATCCGGTACCAGCAGCACCTGCAGGCCATTGGGCAGGCGGTACTCGGAAACACCTTCCACACTCGTGATGGCCACTGGCCCCTGCGCTGCCTTGGCGGAGGGTTTGGCCACCTTGGCGGCTGGTGCCTGAGTGGCGGCCTGCACAGGGTGCGAGGCCATCGCCAGCATGCAGGCCACCGCAATGGCAGACAGCAGCATGGCACTTGATCGGAACGGGGTGACGCGCCGCTCGCGTCCCGCAAAGAGATGTTGTTCGAAGGTCATGAGCACAGGAAGGCCGCAGGCCTGGAGGAAGAGCTTCGTGTCAGTGTAGAGCCTGACTTGAAAGGTTCCCCTCGCGCCTGCCACAGGTGCTCAGCGCCGGTTCAGCCGGCGTCTGCGCTCCAAATTGCACGAGCAATCATCAAGGGTTGTTTAAAGGCACACAGCCCGCGCGATGCATCGGGCGGGCTGTGCAAACCTACGCAGAGGTACGTAGATCAGAAGGTCTCCCAGTCATCGGCGCTGGCAGCGGATGCAGCCGAAGGTGCTGCCGGAGGCAAGGCTGCCTTGGTGACCGGGTTGCGGCCAACGGCCGCAGCCATCGCAGGCCTGCTCACGGGCGCTGCCACGGGCGCCTTGGGCGGCATCGGGCTCTTGGCACGGTGGATCACCTGCTTGGTGATCGTGTCGGCCAGGCCGTTGTCGGCACCATCGCCTACACCCACTTTGAAGATGGACACCACGGTGCGCAGGCGGTTGGCCTGATCGCTCAGCGAAGAGGCTGCCGCGGCGGTCTCTTCGACCAGCGCGGCGTTCTGCTGCGTGACCTGGTCCAGTTGGGTGACCGCGATGTTGATCTGGCCGATGCCGTTCTTCTGCTCGGACGAGGCCGCGGCCAGTTCGCCCATCAGGTCGGTCACGCGTTGAACGCTCGAGACGATCTCTTCCATCACCTGGCCTGCATCCTTCACCAGGCGGGAGCCGGATTCCACGGTCTCGACCGATTCGGTGATCAGTTGCTTGATCTCCTTGGCGGCCTGCGCGCTGCGCTGGGCCAAG
>CALAKR010000381.1 GCA_937923225.1 uncultured Aquabacterium sp.
GGCGGTGTAGAGCTGGCCGTTGTAGGCCAGGATGTGTTCAGGCCCTTCCTGGCCCGGCCCCAACGGCCATTGCTGCAGGCCCGCCAGGCGGGTGTTGCTGGCGTGCGCGCCGGTGTGGCCCTGGTCGGCCGGGGCGCTCCAGGGCACCGGCTGGACCGCAATAGGCCAGAAGAACAGGTAGGCCAGCACGGCCACCAAGGGCGTCAGCCAGGTCAGCACGAAGCGTCCGAGCAGGCGGGACACGCCCAGTTGCCGCCGCCGAGGGTTGTTCATAGGATTTTTATATTGCATCTATTTTTCTAATTGCATTGCTCAATAGATGCTGAAACACCACAATGAGAACCATTCTCACTGCGACAACCCAGAACAAGGAGTCGGATCATGGCCAAAACAGCAACCTTCGGCGTCATGCACCTGATCACGGCGTTCTCTGTCACCTATGCCTTGACGGGCAGTGTCAGCATCGCGGGCATCGTGACCTTTGTCGAACCGCTGGTCAACACGGTGATGCACTACTTCTTCGACAAGTACTGGGATCACCCCAGGGTGAAAACCCTGCGCGGCATGGTGGCTGGCTTGGCAGCGCGTCGTGTGCCGGCGGCCACCGAGTCGGCAGGCCAAGTGGCCTGAGCGCCTTCCCAGGCGTGGCCACCGGCAGCGACGGGGCACAGGCCCCGCCGTTCATGCGTTCACTTCTCGACGAAGGCGCGTTCGATCACGTAATCGCCCGGCTCACCTTGCGAGGGGGAGATGTGGAAGCCGCGCGCATCCAGGATCTTGCACAGGTCCGTCAGCATGGAGGGGCTGCCGCACATCATGGCGCGGTCGGTGGCCGGGTTCAGCGGCTGCAGGCCGATGTCGGCGGCCATTTTGCCGTTCTCGATCAGGTCGGTCAGGCGGCCCTGGTTGCGGAACGCCTCGCGGGTGACCAGCGGGTAGTAGATCAGCTTGTCGCGTACCAACTCGCCCAGCAGTTCGTGGTCGGGCAGGTCCTGGCTGATGAAGTCGTGATAAGCCAGTTCGCTCACCGTGCGCACGCCGTGCACCAGCACCACCTTCTCGAATTTCTCGTAGGTGTACGGATCCTGGATGATGCTCATGAACGGGGCCAGGCCCGTGCCGGTGCCGAACAGGTACAGGTTCATCGCGGGCTTGAGGTCATCGACCACCAGCGTGCCCACGGCCTTGCGGCTGACCAGGATCTTGTCGCCCACCTGCAGGTGTTGCAGGCGCGAGGTGAGGGGGCCATCCTGCACCTTGATGCTCAGGAACTCCAGGTGCTCTTCGTAATTGGCGCTGGCGATGGAGTAGGCTCGCATCAGCGGCTTGCCGTTGACCTCCAGGCCGATCATCACGAAGTGGCCGCTGGCGAAGCGCAGAGCCGGGTCGCGCGTGGTCTTGAAACTGAACAGCGTGTCATTCCAGTGGTGGACGTGGGTGACGGTTTCGTGATTGAACGCGGCCATGTTGGCGGTACCTCAGCTAATCCTGACGAAAACCCTAGATTCTCGCTCACAACGCGAACTATTCAAAATGCGCAGCGTGCCGACCCCGTGTTTTCGGGGCTTTGCTCGGCATAAGGTATGTTGAAATTCGAATAAGGGCCGCATCTGCTGCCGGCCCATGATGTTTGTCCATGACCTCCCCTGTCGCTCCTTCCGCCGGCCCCCCGTCTGCGTCGCCCGCCGCCGCCGATGCCGCGCAACTGACTGGTCTTGACCCGCGCACCGCCCTGGTGGTGTTTTCTGGTGGTCAGGATTCCACCGCCTGCCTGGCCTGGGCGCTCGAGCGCTACACCCATGTGGAAACCGTTGGCTTCGACTATGGCCAGCGCCATCGGGTGGAGCTTCACTGCCGCAGCCGTGTGCGCTCCGAAATCTCGCGAGAGTTTCCCCACTGGGCGCCGCGCCTGGGCAGCGATCATTTGCTGGATCTGCGCCTGCTCGGCCAGCTGTCCGACACAGCCCTGACCGAGACCCGCGCCATCACGATGCAGGCCAATGGTTTGCCCAACACCTTCGTGCCCGGGCGCAACCTGCTGTTCCTGAACTTTGCCGCATCGCTGGCCTACCGCCGGGGCGCCTCGGTGCTGGTGGGCGGCATGTGCGAGACCGACTATTCCGGCTACCCCGATTGCCGCGACAACACGCTCAAGGCCCTGCAGGTCGCCATCAGCCTCGGCATGGACACGCCCATGACCATCGAGACGCCGCTGATGTGGCTGACCAAAGCGCAGACCTGGGCCCTGTCCGACCAGTTGGGCGGCGAGGCCCTGACCTGGATCGTCAAGGAGCACACCCACACCTGCTACCTGGGTGACCGCAGCGTGCGGCATGCCTGGGGTTATGGCTGCGGCCAGTGTCCGGCCTGCGTGTTGCGACGCGAAGGCTTCGATGCCTGGGAGTCGTCGCGCACTGGGGCATGATGGAGCCCTCTCAACACCACAAGGGGATGCGGCCATGAGCCTCACGCAGATCATCACGCTGGCGGTGCTGGGCCTGTTGATCTTCTGGGCGGTCGGCGCCTACAACCGGCTGGTGCGCCTGCGCAATGCCATCACCAATGCCTTTGCGCAGATCGATGTGCAGCTCAAGCGCCGGCACGATCTGATCCCCAACCTGGTGGATGTGGCCCGCAAGTACCTTGAGCATGAGCGCGAGACGCTGGAGCGTGTCACGGCTGCGCGCAACCAGGCGATCGCCGCGGCGGACCTGGTGCGCGCCCGCCCGGGCCAGCCGGGGCCGGTCAAGAGCCTGGGCCTGGCCGAAGAGGTGCTGGCCACGGCCATGAGGGGCTTCAACGCCGTGGTCGAGTCCTACCCGGAGCTCAAGGCCGACGAAACCCTGCAGCGCCTGAGCGAAGAGCTCACGCACACCGAGAACAAGGTGGCCTTCGCGCGCCAGCTGTTCAACGACGCCACGCTGGACTACAACAACGCGGCCCAGCAGTTCCCCGCCAATGTGGTGGCGGGCGTGTTCGGGTTTCGTGAACTGCCGATGCTGCAGGCCACGGCCAGCGAAGCCGAGCGTGCACCGGTCAAGGTCAGCCTCTGACCTGCTGATGCCCTTGCCCTGACACGGCCCCGCTATGCGCTTTTGGCAACAACAGGCCCAGGCCCGTGACCAGACCTGGCGTCTGCTGCTGTGGTTCGCCTTGTTGGTGCTGGTGCTGGTGGTGGCTGTCAATGCGGTGCTGGCGTTGGTCTACCGCCTGGTGATGCCCTTCAGCACCGGCTGGCCGCAATTGTTCTTCGAGACCAACACCGCGATGGTGTTGCTGTTCGTGGTCGGCGGCGCCTGGGTGGAAGCCTGGCGCCTGCGCGATGGCGGTGGCGTACGCGTGGCGCACTGGATGGGCGGTGTCGAAGTGCAGGACGATGGCGATGCCCTCAAGCGCCGCCTGCTCAACGTGGTCGACGAGATGGCGCTGGCCTCCGGCCAACCCTTGCCACGCGTGTTCGTCCTGCCGCGCGAGAACGCCATCAACGCCTTCGTGGCGGGCTGGTCGCCCGAGACCTCGGCGCTGTGCGTGACGCAGGGCGCGCTGGACCGCCTGACCCGGGCCGAGCTGCAGGGCTTGGTCGCACATGAATTCGGGCACCTGTCCGAGGGCGACGGCCGCCTGAGCATGCGCCTGCTGGCGCTGGTGTGGGGCCTGTCGCTGGTGCACGGCTGGGGGCGACACCTCATGAGCGCTGATGCGAACGGCCGCGTGCAAGCCTTGCCCTGGCTGGTGGGCTCGGTGGTGGCCGCCGTGGGCTGGCTGGGGTGGCTCTGCGGGCGCCTGCTGCAGGCGGCGGTGTCGCGCCAGCGTGAGTTTTTGGCCGATGCCCGGGCAATTCAGTTCACGCGGGCCAAGGACGGCCTGGGGCAGGTGTTGCGCAAGGTGCTGCATGAGCAGCAAACCCACAACGATCGACTGGCCCATCCTCAGGCCGATGCGCTGGCTTTTCTGTGGCTGAGTGCCCCAGGGTGGGCTGCCCGGCTGGCATCGCACCCACCACTGCCCGAGCGCATCCGGCGCATCTACGGCACGGTGCGTGCCTCGCTGCCATCGATGCGGGATGCAGGGCACCAGGGCTTGTCCACCGAGCCCCGGCATGTACCGGCCGGGGCCCTGGCGGCACACGGCGGTGGTGCGCTGTCACCCCATACCGCACCGGGCTCCTTGCCCTACAGCCTGCCGCCAAGCACCTTGCCGCCGCCCGCCTCGACAACGCCGCGCCTGCTGCCCGACGTGGCAACGCGAGACATCCTGGCGCGCATGCGCCTGTTGGCCGGCCCCACGCAGCAGCGGGTGGCCATTCTGGCCTTGCTGATGCGGCCCGACAACGAGGCCGAGCAGCGCTTCTGGGGGCAATCCACGCGAGACCTGCATGGTTCGGCCCAGATCCTGGCCGATGTGCAGGCCTTGCCCGTGGCTTACCGCCTGCCCGAGTTCGAGCGCATGCTGGCGCAGATGGCCTATGAGCCGGTGGCCCGTCGGCGTGAACTGGTGGTGGCCTGTCGCGAGCTCCTGCGTGCGGATGGCAAGGTGTCACCCCGTGATCGCCTGTGGTGGCTGGCCTTGCGGCACCGCATGGGTGAGGTCAGCAGCACCACCGGGGCCTTCATGCGGCCGGTGACGGGGCAGGGGCGTGATCTGACCCAGCTCGAAGCGGATGAACGTGACCACGTGGCCCGCTTCAGCGCCTACCTGGCGCGGATCCTGCCCGTGCAGTCCGAGGGAAGTGAGCCCACTGCAGCAGGGCTGGCCTGGTACCGCAGCGTGATGGCGCGTTGCCATCTGCCGGGCACGCCCTGGCCGCCGTGCGAGCCGCCCGATGCGGATGCGCTCATGCACGCCCTGGCCGGGGTGCAGGAGCTGTCGTGGGTGATGCGCCCGCAACTGGTGCGTGCCTGGGTGGAAGAGGCCCTGAACCACAGCCCCGGAGGGCTGATGGGCATGGACACGGCCGATGCCTTGCGCCTGGCGGCAGGGCTGCTGGACACCCCCTTGCCGCCGGCGCTGGCGGCCCACTACCCCAAAGTGCCTTAAGCCTCAAGAAGAGCGCTGGGCGCTCAGGGCTCAGGGCTCGGGTTGACGGTGCCGCCGCCCACGCGGTTCATCTTGGTCAGGCCCAGCAAACCATTGCGCAACTCGGCCGGTGCGTGCGGGCCGATGTACATGCGCAGGTAGATCTGGTAGGCCAGCTCGTTGTTGATGCCCATCGGGTCATTGGCATTGTCGCCGGTGAGCTGTTTGCCGTTGTGCGTGGCCATCCAGCCGCGTCCAGGCACCCAGTCCAGGTTGACCACATCACCCTTGACCACGCGCTTGACGTTCGCGTAGGCCGAGCCGATCTGGCCGATCACGTCGATGAGCTTCTTGAACTCTTCGTCGGTGGCCACCTGCTTGAAGTCTGCGATGAAGATGCGCGAGATGGTCGACGACGTGAACTCGCGCAGGATGTTGAGCTGGATGCGGCGTAGCCCGTCGAGCTTCATCACCGCTTCGGCCGTGGTGCGCTTTTCGGGCAGGTACAGGGCCGTCACGTCGGCCTTGAAGTAGCCCCGCTTGCGCAGGCCGATGCCGTTGAGCACCAGCTTCTTGCCGTAGGCGGTGATGGACTCTTCGATCTCGACGCCTTCGAGCTCAACGGCGGCCTTGACCTCCGGTGTCCACAGCACGAAGGCGCTGGCCGCCGCGCCGGCCACGAAGGCGCGGCGTGAGATCAGCAGTTGCTCAACAGCATCCGGGCTGCTGTCGGTGGGGGCCGTATCGACCCTGTTGAGAGGATCCGACATGAGGCACCTCCGTGTTCACAGCCCGAAGGGCTTGGAGATGGTCAGCCAGTAGGCCGTGCCCTCAGTGCGGTTGCGCGAACCGAACTCGCGCAGCAGCTTGCCCTCGATCATCATCTCGCCGCCGTTCTTGATCCAGGCCAGGGCAGGGCCCAGGGCGTAGGTGCGCATGCGGCTGCCGTCGAGGGCATCAATGACGGCCTGGTCTGCGGCGCGGTCGCTGGAGTCGTCGGAGATCTGCCGAACCACGTAGCCCTGTACGCCCAGGCGCAGGTCTTCGGTGACGAACTTCATCAGCTGGAAGTCCAGGTTGAACATGTTGCCGCTCTTGTAGTCGGTGTCCTTGTTGCGGGTGTTGAAGGACAGCACCACCCGGGCGCCGACGTCCCAGCCATCACCGATGTAGCCGTACTGCACCGAGGGGCGGAAGGTGTAGAAATCGCCGAA
>CALAKR010000382.1 GCA_937923225.1 uncultured Aquabacterium sp.
ACCTGATGCGGGCGCTGACGCCGCCTTGCGGGCACGCGGCCACGACCAGCCCGCACCGGGCGCCGCGCCACGGCCCACGATGCGCCACAGGGCCCAGGCCATCAACCCCAGGCTGAGCAGGCGCAGCAACACGGTGCCCCAAGGGGGCAACAGCATCAGGCGCAGGGACTGCCCGGCCTGCACCGGTCCCTGCCATTCCAGGCGATGGCTGTTCCATTGCCAGCGCGGCAGGCCAGGTCCCGTCTGAACGCGCGCGGAAGGGTCGACCTCTTCACGGCGGACGAGGGGCGGCGCCGCTGGCTTGGCCGTGCGGCTGGCCTGGGCCACCTTGCGCGACATGCCGCTCGCACCGTAGTCACTGCCCGTGGGCGAAGGGGCAGGTGCTGGTGCAGGTGCTGGTGCAGGGGCAGGTGCTTCGGCCATCACGGCATCGGTCTCTTCATCGGCACTGGCGTGCGCTTCGGCCTCGGCCGCAGCGCGGGTGCTGACAGGATCGGCATCGCCCTGGGTCTGCCAGGGACGCTCCAGCGAGGGGTAGATGGACAGGCGCGCCTGGTCCACCGCGTAGGGCAGCAGCACCAGGGCGATCAGCAGTGCGGCGCCGCGCTCTCCCCAACGCACCCAGGGCAGCAGCCGGCCCGCCGGCAACACGCGGCCCAGCGCATGCAGCGCCAGCAGCACCAGCCACAGGCTCTGCGGAGCACCCGGCATGTGCCAGGACAGCACCAGGGCCAGGCCCAGCACGCCGCCAGTGGCCACGCCAAAGAGCTTGCCCGCCGCCAAGGCACTGAGCAGCACGAAGAAGAAATCCCACAGCGTCCAGCGCGACAGCCAGGAGCCCTGGGCGTTGTCGACCCCGGTGGCATGCAGCAGGCGCCAGCCCGGCGGCAGGTTCAACTGGGCCGAGGCCTGGTTGATGTCCACCTGCCAGCCCGTGGCCGGCAGGGTGCGGTCAGCGCTGTCGATGCGGCTGTCGGCGCTGAGACGGGCCGTGCCACCCCGCACCTCGATGCCCTGCGGTCCGCCCTCCTTCAGGCGGGTGACAGGCTGGTCATCGCCATCGACCGAGGCGCGGCCCAGCACGGCCGGTGCCGCTATCTCCAGCCGCGATGAGCGCGACAAGGTGCCACCGATCGCATCACGCGCCGTGTAGCCCTGGCCATCGAAGTCCAGCCAGAGGTCACGCTGCAGCGTGAGGCGATCGGGCGGCGGCTCGGGGTTGCCGCGGCGCGACTGCACCAGCTTGAGCGTGCCGCCGGGCGCCAGGCGATAGGCCGGCAGGCTGCGCCAGTCTTCCGGCATGGCCACCTGGCGCGGATCGACCGAGGGCGCGCCCTCGACACTGACCAGGCGCACATCGTTGCGCGCCTCGAAGGACCAGACCTCGGGCTCGGGGGCCTGCGCCGGCAGCGTCAGCGCCTGCACGGGCGACATCAGGCGTGCGCGCAGGCTGATCTGCCAGCGGCCCGGGCGGGCCTGCACGATGAGCGCGCCGCCCTCTTTCAGCCGCGCGGGCAGGGCCGATTCGAGGGCCTCGGGCACCAGGCCGGGCAGCAGGGCCACCGGCAGCACGATCTCGCGGGCCTTGCCGGACACGGCGATCTCGATGTGCGTGTTCACACGCAGGGGCACCCCATCGTCGATGCGGCGCGTGGTGTGCACACTGTAGGCGTCGGTGCTCTGCTCGACCTCGCGGGCCTGGCGCAGCCACACGCGGCCTTCGTTGTCAGGCGCACGCTGCACGGGCACGCCACCGACGGACAAAGCCAGGCTGCCCACCCCTTGGGGCAGGCGCAGATCCGACGGCAGCGCGGCCCAGTCGATGCGCCCTTCGATCACATGGCGGCCCGCGCCCAGCAGGGCCATGGGGCGGCCATCCTGCTCGGCCACCGGCAGGGGCTGGCCATCGCCACGCACGTCGACAGGCCAGCGGCCGGGCTCACCGGGCAGGGCCACCAGGGCCTGCGGGCCGAACAGCTGGACCTCGTAGCGAAAGCGCGCGCCATTGGCATCGGCCTGCAAGGCCAGGGACGAGGGCCACACGCAGGCCTTGTCGGCATCGGCGTTGTAGGCGGGCGGGCACAGCAGGGCTTCCTGGCCATGCAGGGCCCAGGGCAGCCAGTCCTTCAGAGACGCAGGTACTTCGCTGCGGGGCAAGGGGCCAGCCAGCGCCAGCGCTGCCGCACCAGCCAGCAGCCCCCCCAGGGCCGAGCGCATGAGCGCCCGGGTAGTACCTGTGCCTGGGCTGCGCAGCTTTTGCATGGCCTGCGCCATGGCCGCGATGTGTCCGCCAATCCCCGTGTCCGTGTGCCCCATGGCATCCCCTGCAGCCTTGTTGTGGTGGCTGCACTCTGCCATGAAAACAGCACGGATCATGCGGGCGGGCTCCCCCCTCAAGGGGGCCCCGCGGCGCACAGGCTCAACCGCCCAGCACCAGGGTGCGCGAGGCCGGGTAGGCCGTGCACATGTAGACGGCGCGCCCCAGCGTGTTGCCACTCACCTCACCTTCGTGCACGGTGAGCTTGCAGGTGCCGCACATGCCCTGGCAGCAGCCGGATTCGAGGTCCAGGCCGTGGTCACGCGCGGCCTGCAGCAGGGTCTTGTTCTGATCGGCCGCCGTGAGGGTGATGCGCTTGCCCAGGTGCTTGAAGATCACCTCGGTGCCTTCTGCGCTGAAGCCGCCGGCCGGGCTGGCCACGGCGCTCGGCGCGGTGAAACGCTCGGTGTGCACGCGGGCCAGGTCCACGCCCAGGGAGGCCAGGTGCGACATCATCGTGTCCATGAAGCCTTCGGGGCCGCACAGGTAGATATCGCGCTCCAGCACATCGGGGCACAGGGCCTGCAGCTTCTCGGCCGTGAGGCGCGCACCGGCCTGCCCGCCGAACACGGTGTCAACCTTGACACCAGCCTGCTGCCAGCGCGGCAGCACCGCCTTGAAGATGACGTCCTCAGTACGGCTGAACTGCGCGATGAGCTGCTGGTCGGGGCGCTGACCGTCAGTGCCAGCCAGCAGGGATTCGATCATGGAATGCGCGGGCGTGACGCCAGAGCCGGCGCACAGGTGCAGCACCTTGGCCTGTCCGCGATGCACGAAGCTGCCCTGCGCGGCGCCCAGGCGCAGCAGCACGCCAGGGCTCAGGTGTTCGTGCATCCAGCTCGAGCCCTGGCCGCCGATCAGGCGCTTGACGGTAATGCTCAGGCGCCCACGTGGCAGCACGGTGGCGCTGTAATGGCGCCGCAGCGGCGCGGCGCGCTCGCCATCGACCGGCAGCAGCACCTCGATGTGCTGCCCGGGTTGCATGCCACGCCACAGCTGGTTGGGGCGCAGCTCGTAGGTCTTCACGCCCGGGGCCTCGTCAATCACGCGCACCACCTGGGCCTGCAGCTCGTAGGTCCATATGAAGCGGTTCAGGCGACGGTTGATGTCCGTCATCGTGTTGCTGGCCACGTAGTCGACCCACTGCGGATCGACACGGTCGAGCACCCAGCGGCTGGCCCCGTGGACGATGCGCTCGGCACGCTCAAGCATGGCGGGCCTCCTCTTCGTCCATCTGCGCGCGCTCGGCCGGCGTCGGGAAGGAGTACTTCCACATCGCCCCCATGTAGTTGCGGATCGCCTGGAACCAGTTCTCGTTGCACTTGTAGGGGATGCCGTATTTGGCGCAGACCTGCTTGACCTCCTTGGCCATGTCCGGGTAGTGGCGCGAGGGGATGTCGGGGAACAGGTGGTGCTCGATCTGGTAGTTCAGATGGCCCCACAGGATGCTCATGCGGCGGCTGCCCTTGAAGTTCACGGTGGAGTCCATCTGCGACAGGTACCAGCGGCCCTTGTGGGCCAGGGCGTCTTCAGGCTGCAGCGGTTCGGTCAGGTGCGTGGCCTGGATGGTGAAGCTCACCCAGTAGTTGTTGATGACATCGGCCAGCGCATTGCCCAGCATCACCTTCCAGAACGAGAAGCCCGAGGCCAGCGCCAGCAGCGGGAACAGCGCGTACTCCTTGAACAGGATGCGCCATGTCGACAGACGATGGCGGCGCTTGCAGTCGGCCAGATCACCGCCAGGGTGCACGGGCGCATAGCCTTCGTTGCCTTTGGGGAACTTCTCCTCACGCCACACCTGCCTCAGGCCGAGGTTCTGCAGGTTGAAGCCGTACAGCACGATGGGGTAGGCCAGGAACAGGTACATGGGCACCTGCCAGCGGTGGTAGGGGTTCCACGGCGTGCGGTCGT
>CALAKR010000383.1 GCA_937923225.1 uncultured Aquabacterium sp.
GTGCCCTTGGTGGCGGCGATCTTCTTGCCCTTGAGGTCGGCCAGCGACTTGATGGGTGAGTTCCTGGGCACGACCAGGGCCGTCCACTCCGGGCGCGAGAAGATGTAGGGCGCGCGGATCGGGTTGCCGTTGGCCTTGGCCAGCAGGGCGGCCAGGCCAGCCGTCGAGCCGATGTCGATGCTGTTGCCGTTGAGGTATTCCAGCGCGCGGTTGCTGCCGGCGCTCAGCACCCACTTGACGTTGATGCCGTCCTTCTTGAACTCTTCTTCCAGCCAGCCGAAGCGCCGGATCACCAGGCTTGAGGGCGAGTAGTAGGCGTAGTCCACGCGCAACTCCTTGAGCGGCTCGGCGGCGTGCAGCACGGAGGGCAGGGCGGTGGCGGCGGCGGAGCCAGCGGCCCACTGAAGAACGGAACGTCGTTGCATGGTGTGTCGGTGTCTGGTTGGTGCGGTGATGGAGGTGCGTGAAGGCTGAGGCTCAGGTGTAGGCGCTGGGCTCGGGGTACTGGCCGGTGATTGAATGGCGGCCCAGGTCGCGCAGCTTGTAGTCGACCGGGTCATGCAGGGTGTGCACGCGCACGTTGCGCCAGAAACGGTCAAACCCGTAGCGGCTGCTGGTCGAGCGGGCACCTGTCAGTTCCAGGAACTGTGTGCTCACCTCGAGGCCGGCACGGTGCGCCAGCACCTTGGCCTCGCTCACGGCCAGTGCGGTGTCACCGCGGGCGACGGTATCGAGCGCAGCCCCTTGGTCCAGCGCCGTCTGCAGAATGCGTGCGGCGTCATCGGCCACGGCCTGTGCGGCGCGCAAGGCCACGCGGAACTCGCCGTAGCGGTGCTGGGTGTAGGGGTCCTCATGGGCGCGCTGCACGTTCGCGGTGAGCCAGGGGCGCGCTTCTTCCTTGGTATAGCGCAGCGCGGCGGCAAAAGCGCCTGCTCCCACGCCCAGGTACAGGTTGCTCAGGATCAGCTGCGACACCAGCGTGCGCAGGGACGTGTGTGGCGAGGGCGTGAGGCCGGGTGCCTGCAGCACATCCGCGCGGCTGATGTGCACATCGTGGAAGTTCACGGTGCCGCTGTCGGTCTGTCGCTGGCCGAAGGCGTCCCAGTCGCTGCGCACGTCGATGCCCGGGGCCTTGGTTTGCACCACGGCGATCAAGGGGCTGGACGATGGCTCGTGCCAGGCCGAGAAGGCCATCATGTCGGAGCCCACCGAGCCCGAACAGAAGCTCTTGGTGCCGCGGATGCAAAAGCCGCCGGAGGTGGCCAGGGCCAGGGTGCGCTTGTCCAGCGGGTTCAGCGCGTTGCCCCAGAACCAGCGCTGCTGGATGGTCTGGCTGAGCAGGCGCTCTTGCTGCTCAACATCCCCGTACAGCAGCACGCTGGCGATCTGCAGGTGGTGGAAAGCAAAGACATGAGCCAGCGCCGCATCGACCCGGGCCAGTTCGCGCACCACTTTGTAGAAGGTGGGCCAGTCTCCGCCCAGGCCACCCCAGCGGGTGGGAATGGTCAAGGCCAGCAATCCGCTTTGGCGGATGAGTTCGCGCTCCGCGGCCGCATGCCCGCCATGGCGATCGCGTTCCACGGCGGTGCGGGCCAGCAGTTCAGCAAGTTGCCTGGACACCAACGGGACATCGTCCAGGCTGTCGGCACGGGTCAAGGCCGCAGGCTTCGGGGCGTCATCGCTGTCAAGTTTCAGTGAGCGGGTGCTGTGCAACGGCAGGATCTGGGTCATGGCTGGATGGCGCGGGCCAGGCCTGCAAGGGCCTTGTGCTTGCGTCATGGAGGTGAATGGCCCTGAGTGTTCCAGCCGCTGCTTCCAACGAAAACGAATGAATGGTTCTATCGTTCTGAGGTTTCAGCAGTAGATACGGCTGGCACCGCGGCAAAAGCCGTGCTTACGCAGGCTTTGACACGACGAAGGCGGCGCATCATCAAGCCACTCAGTACAAATCCGACCCGTGGGGAGTGGCCTATGTTCATCCAAGGAATCGGCGGCGCTGCGAGCGCCTATGCACCAACCAGCACTGGGGCGATCCGCCCCAGGCCGCTAGACAGTTTCGTGGCGGCCGATTCAACAAGCGCCAGTTCACAGGTGACGCTGTCGGATCAGGCCAAGGCCGCTGCAGATGCCGATGGCCTCCAGACAGCCGAGGACCTCGACCGCATGCAGAAGGCGGGAGGCTTGGTCAATACCATGGCCAATCTGTCGCCTGACGAGAAGAAGCTCTACAACGAACTCGTAGCGCAAGGCAACACGGAGGCGGTGCGTGGCATGAACCTGCTGGCTTTGTCACGCATGGGCGGCGGTGAGGTCACTTTGCCTGATGGCACCTCATTCGATCCGGCGAAGACGGCCATCACGCCAGAAAACATCCGCAAGCTTTTCAGCCAGATGTTTGTCTCCAATGACGGCCAGGATGCCAAGAGCTTCGAGGCCTTGGCTTCGTACCTGGACGCGCGTGCGAGCGCCACTGCTTGAACAGGGCGGCTTATGCTTGTGGCGCCCCACAGCATCGCCTCTCGGAAGAGCCCCAGCTGGGACGCGCTGAGCCGCTTGAGCGGCGTGGACAAGATGCCGGCCTGCGAGCCCGCCACCACGCCAGCGCCCAGCATCCTACGAGCCTGAGTTCAAGGGCGGCAACCATGGCACTGAAGAGTGCGTTCAGCGCTGAGGTTCTACACTGTCAGGCCTGATCCAGAAGCCTGCGAGCACGCCATGCCCTCCCGCCACGTTGACGCCAATTACCGATTCATTGCGGCCTCCAACGAGCTGAACGCCCGCATCGCCCAACGGCAGCAGGCCCTGGCGATGTACATCACCCTGGTGCTGGGCCTGCTGGCCGCGCTGGTGGCCTTCAGGCCCGAAGCAGGGCAGCGCGTGCCGGTGGAATGGCTGGTGCTGGGCTTTCCGGTCGCGTCGCTGTGCCTGGTCTTCTTGAACTACAAGGCCGAGCGCGCGCTGACCAACCTGCGCCACTTTCTGGCCACGCTGGAAAACCTGGAGAACGCGGATGGCAGCGTGCCCGGCTACAACACCGATGCGCGCTGGGCCCATGACGCCAACCGTGCGAGGCGCTTTCACGACTACACGGGCGCCATGCTTGTCATCGCGGGCAACGGCGTTGCCCTGGGCGCCCTGGCGCGCATCTATCCGAACCAGGCCAGCCTTGATGCGCCAGTGGTATGGATCACGGCGATTGTGGGCATCGGCTGTGTGATTGCCTTGCTCTGGAC
>CALAKR010000384.1 GCA_937923225.1 uncultured Aquabacterium sp.
ATTACGTGCCCGTGCTGCCCTGGCTGGGGGTGATGTGGTGGGGCCTGGCCGCCACGCAGTGGCTGCTGGCCCGGCACCCCGGCTGGCTGACGGGCGCCACGGCGCCACCCGCGCGGGGCCTGGCCCTGCTGGGGCGCTGGAGCCTGACGTTCTACATGGTGCATCAGCCTTTGCTGATCGGTGGGCTGATGCTGTGGCTGGATTTCTGGAGAAACTCTTCATGACGACGATGACGCAAGACGAGCTGAAAACCCTGGTGGGCCGTGCGGCCCTGGACTATGTGCCCCACGGCGCGATCGTGGGCGTGGGCACCGGTTCGACGGTCGACAAGTTCATCGATGCGCTGGGCGAGGCGCTCAAGGCAGATCCCGCACGCGTGGCCGGCGCGGTGTCCAGCTCGGTGCGCAGCACGGAACGCCTGACCGCCCTGGGCATCAAGGTGCAGCCCTCGGAGTCGGTGACGTCGCTGGGCGTCTACGTCGATGGCGCCGATGAGATCGACCACGCCGGCTTCATGATCAAGGGCGGCGGCGCGGCGCTCACGCGCGAGAAGATCGTGGCTGACCTGGCCGAGAAGTTCGTCTGCATCGCGGACGAATCCAAGCTGGTCCTGGTGCTGGGCAAGTTCCCGCTGCCGGTCGAAGTGATCCCGATGGCCGCGGCCCAGGTGATCCGTGGCTTCGAGAAGCTGGGTGGCCAGGCGAAGGTGCGCGCGGGCGTCACCACGGACAACGGCAACGTGATCGTGGACGTGAGCGGCCTGAGCATCGATTCACCGGCGCGCTTCGAGGCGGACATCAACCAGTGGCCCGGCGTGGTCACGGTGGGCGTGTTCGCGCGCAACAAGGCCTCGGTGTGCCTGCTGGGTACGCCCGAGGGCGTGAAGACGCTGACGTTCTGAGTGTTGCGGAGGCCGCCAGGCGCCTTCAGGCGCCGCGGGCGGCCCACCAGTCCAGCACACCATGGGCGGCTTGACGGCCTGTGGCAAAGCAGGCGGTGAGCAGGTAGCCCCCGGTCGGGGCTTCCCAATCCAGCATTTCGCCGGCGCAGAACACGCCCGGTGCGCTCTTGAGCATCAGGCCAGGTGTCAAGCCTTCAAAACGCACGCCACCGGCGGTGCTGATGGCCTCGTCCATAGGGCGAGGGCGGATCAGCGTGATGGGCAGCGCCTTCAAGGCCTGCGCCAGGGCTCTGGGATCCTGCAACTGCTCTGGCGACAGCACCTCGTGCAGCAGCGCCATCTTCAGGCCCTGGATGCCCAGGCGGCTTTTCAGGTGGGTGGACAGGCTGCGTGGCCCGCGGGGGCGGCGTGTTTCGGCCAGCACTTGCTCGGGCGTGTGCGCGGGCAGCAGATCGAGGTGCAGCGTGGCCTGCCCTTGTGTCTGGATGGCGTCGCGGATCGCGGCCGAGAAAGCGTAGATCAGGCTGCCCTCCACCCCGGTGCTGGTCAGCACGAACTCGCCCTGCTGGCGTCGGGGCTGGCCGCCTGGCTGGGCCGTGAAGCTCAGGGCCACGGGCTTGATGGGTTGGCCGGCGAAGCGCGAACTCAGATGATCGCTCCAGCCAGCGCGCCCGGCAGCCGTGGGCGCGACATCGAAACCACAGTTGGCCGCCTGCAGCGGAGCCACATCGGCGCCCCGCGCCTGCAGCCAGGGTACCCAGGCGCCGTCCGAGCCCAGGCGCGCCCAGCTGGCGCCACCGAGGGCCAGCAAAACGGCATCTGCCGGGGCGGTGATGTCCCCGGCGGGGCTGCTGAACAGCAAGCTCGAGCCGTCATCCGTCCAGCCTTGCCAACGGTGGCGCATGTGAAAGCGCACGCCCAGCCCTCGCAGCCTTTGCAGCCAGACACGCAGCATCGGCGCAGCCTTCATCTCGGTGGGGAACACGCGCCCGGAGGTGCCCACGAAGGTGCCGATGCCCAAGGCTTCGGTCCAGTCGCGCAGATCCTGCGGGGTGAAGGCGCGCACCAGGGGCTCCAGATCCGCACGCCGTTCGGCGTAGCGGTCCAGAAAAGGCTCAAGTGCTTCGGAATGCGTGAGGTTCAGCCCCCCACGCCCGGCCAGCAGGAATTTGCGGCCAATGGAGGGCATGGCGTCATAGAGATCGACCTGTGCGCCGGCTTGGGCAAGGACTTCAGCGCCCATGAGCCCTGCCGGGCCGCCCCCGACGATGGCGACCCGTGGGTTTGATGTCATGACGGTCAGAAGCGGAAGCCGGAGGGCGCTGTCGAAGGGGTAGTGCCACCGCTGGTGGCGGCGGATCCCCGGTTGCCCGTGGTGGCCTGGGCGGCCGGTGCGGAGGCTGCAGGCGGGGCCAGCGGCGTGGCATCAGCCCATTGGTAGCCCGTCAATGCGGACTGCTTGGGGTAACCCGCTGCATCCAGGTAGCTTTGCCACTCGGCTTCGGCGTAGCCCTTGACCTGTTGGCTGCCGACACGCAGCACAGGCAACTGCTGGGTGTTTTCCAGCCGTTGCAGCGCCTGGATGTCGGCATTGGTGTCCACGCTCTTTTCCGTGAAGGGAATGCCGCGTTGGCGCAGGCTCTGGCGGCCCTGGTCGCACGGGCCGCAGTCTTTGCTGGTGTAGAGCGTGACGGGGTACTTGGTTGCCACTTGGCGCAACTCGAATGGCAGGTTGGCGGTGGAGCTCACGGAACCATTGGTGCGAAGGGCCTGGGCGGGCTTGTCTGCGGGCGGCCGGTCGGTGTAGGTGACTTTGCCATCCGGACCGACCACCTTGTAGAGCGCCCACGCGGGCGTGGTGGCCATGAGTGCAGCGGCGGCCAGCATCAGGGCAGCAGTGGCGGCACCTGAGTGCTGGGGCAGGGCCTGGAGCAGAGACTTCGGGGA
>CALAKR010000385.1 GCA_937923225.1 uncultured Aquabacterium sp.
GAAATGACAGGGCCGGATGCCACTGCCCAGCGCGTGGTCTTCAGTGGTGACCTGGGAGCCCCGCATTCCCCGCTCTTGCCAGACCTGACCCCTCCCGAGCGCGCTGATCTGCTGATTCTGGAAAGCACCTACGGCGACCGCCGCCACGCCGACCGGGAGCACCGGCGTGAACGCTTGCAGGCCGTCATCGAGCGCGCCTTGCAAAATCAGGGCACGGTGCTTATCCCGTCTTTCTGTATTGGCCGCACCCAGGACTTGCTCTACGAGCTGGAGGAAATCCTCCACGAGCATGAACTGGCGGGGCAGGACCAGACCAACAGCGGCCCCGAGGTGGATTGGCCACATTTGCCGATCATCCTCGATTCACCTTTGGCCAGCCGTTTCACGCAGGTCTACAAAGGTCTGCAAGGGTATTGGGACGAATCAGCCCAGGACCGCATCAAGGAGGGACGCAAGCCCCTGTCCTTCAAGCAACTGATCACCATCGACAGCCATGAGGAGCACCAGCGCATCGTTCAGCACCTGGCCGAGACGGCCCGGCCGGCCATCGTCATCGCGGGCAATGGCATGTGCTCGGGTGGGCGTATCGTCAACTACCTCAAGGCGATGCTGGGTGATGCCCGGCACGATGTGGTCTTCGTCGGTTACCAGGCCCATGGCACACCTGGCCGGGACATCCTGACCCATGGCCCGGATGGCGGCTACGTCATGCTGGACGGCGAGCGCATAGACATCCGTGACGCAATAGAGCGCGTGGAGGGCTATTCAGCCCATGCCGATCAGGCAGATCTGGTCGGTTTCGTCACACGCATGCAGGCCTGGCCGTCGCATATCCGCCTGATACACGGAGAGCCTGAGGCCAAGCAGTGCCTGGCTGGCGTTTTGCAAGCGCGTTATCGCGAGAGCGGTCACGAGGGAAGTGTGCACATCCCCTGATGGTTGGCGACCAGAAAGTCCACGAACACCCGCACGCGTGCGGGCATGTTCGGTCCACCGGCAAAGACGGCGTGAATCGGTTCACGGTCCCCTGGGTTGAAGGCCTCGAGCAGTGACACCAGGCGCCCGCTGGCCAGGTCATCGGCGACGGTGAAGGTGCCTATCCGGGCGATGCCTGCGCCCAGCCTGGCCAACTGGGCCAGAGCCTCGCCGCTGCTGCATTCGATGTTGCCGCTTACTTTCAATGCGAACCCGCGCCCGTCACGTACGAACGGCCAGTCCGAGGTGGCGCGCCTGAAGTTGAACCGCAAGCAGTTGTGCTTGGCCAAGTCTTCGGGCAGCAAAGGGGTGCCCCGCCGGCTCAGATAGTCCGGCGAGGCCACGATCACTTGGCCCGTTTCATCGATTTGCCGAGCATTCAGCGAACTGTCTGGCAGCGCTCCGAAGCGCACGGCCACATCGGCCTGCCCGCCGAGTACGTCGGCAACTTCGTCACTGAGGGTGAGATCAACCAGTACCTGCGGGTACTGCACGCTGAACGCCGCCACCAAGGGGACGATGCGCAGCCGGCCATGCCCAAGTGCAGCGCTGACGCGAACCCGACCGCGCGGCACGCCCTGGTCGGTAATGGCCTGCTCCACTTCCTGAAGGTCGGTCAGTACACGTCGTGCCCCTCGCAGGTATGCCTCGCCTTCTGGCGTGAGGGTAAGCGCGCGAGTGGTGCGCAGCATCAGCCGTGTACCCAGACGCTGCTCGGTACGCGCCAATATGCGGCTGATAGCAGAGGGGGTCAGGCCCAGTGCACGGGCGGCGGCGGACAGGCTGCCTGCTTGCGCCACTTTGGTGAACACTTCCATCTCGCCTGATCGTCCTGTCAGATCCATTTGTGCCTCGTACGCAAAGGTGGTTCGCACAATCGCTATCTAGTGCCTTGGTGAAACAGATCGTAGCATTTACGGCACAGATAAGGAGTTTAGCCATGCGTATCAACCCACCCCTTGTAGCGCTCGCCATGGGCGCATTCGGTATCGGGGTTACCGAGTTCGCCCCCATGGGCATGCTGCCCAGCATCGCCACTGACCTGGGCGTTTCCATTCCGGCCGCGGGTCTGTTGGTCAGCGCCTATGCACTGGGTGTACTGATCGGCGCCCCGCTCATGACCCTGGCAACCGTACGCGTACCGCGCCGATACCTGCTAATCGGCCTGATGGCCATCTTCACCTTGGGCAACCTGATGTCGGCCCTGGCCAGTGACTACGCCAGCCTGTTGGTCGCACGGGTGGTGACCTCGCTCAACCACGGCGCCTTCTTCGGTATAGGTGCCATCGTCGCGGCCAGCGTGGTGCCCGCTGAGAAACGTGCCGGCGCCGTGGCTGCAATGTTCATGGGCCTGACGCTGGCCACCATCGGCGGTGTCCCCCTGGCGACCTGGTTTGGCGAGTTGCTCGGCTGGCGCACGGCGTTCTGGGGCATAGCCGGGCTCGGCCTGGTGGCGATGACTACGCTGTGGTATGCCTTGCCCAATGTGCCATCGCCCAAAGGCGACGGTGCACTGGCCGAGATACGTGTGCTGACCCGTGGGCCCGTGTTGGCTGCCTTGCTCCTGACCGTGGTGGGTTCCAGCGCGATGTTCACGGTGTTTACCTACATCGCGCCCATCCTGCAAAACGAAGCCGGCGCCTCTACTGCATTCGTCACGTCCATGCTGGTGCTGTTTGGTGTTGGCCTGACCCTGGGTAACGTGTGGGGCGGTAAGGCGGCGGACCGTTCCGTAGATCGAACCCTGATCGTCTCGCTCGCCGTGCTGATCGCAGTGCTGCTGGTGTTTCCACTGGTGCTGGGCTCGTCCCTGCTGACCGCTGGCGCAATCCTGGTTTGGGG
>CALAKR010000386.1 GCA_937923225.1 uncultured Aquabacterium sp.
ACTGGCAGAGCATGCGCCTGATCTTCGAGATGGAGCATGGCCAGCCGTTTGCCCGCGGCTACATGCTCGACGTCCAGGAGCGCAAGGCCGTGGAAGAGCTTGCGGCCAGCCACAACCAGGCCCTGGAAGCCCTGGTGGAGCAGTTGCACATGGCCCAGGCCGACAGCGTGGTGCTGCAGGAAACCTCGGACCTGCTCAACTCGGCCGAGGATGTGGACGAGGCCTTCGAGATCGTGCGCCGCGCGGCCGATGCGGTGTTCCCAGGCTGGAGCGGATCGCTGTCGGCCATCATGCAGCACGGGGGGCTGAGCCTGGTCGGCCAATGGGGCGCGCCGCCCTGGCAGGATGCCGAGTTCCAGCTCAAGGATTGCTGGGGCTTGCGCCGCGGCAAGCCGCACGGCTACCTCAATGAAGACCGTCAGCTGCGCTGCAATCACATCCATCCCGATGTGGAAGGCCAGTTGCTGCCCTATGTGTGCGTGCCCATGTCGGCCAACGGTGAAACGGTGGGGGCCCTGCACCTGTTCGCCAACAGCATGGTCACGTCCGAGCAGATTGGCGACATCGAGGTGCGTGCCGAGCGTTTCGCCGAAACGCTCAAGCTGGCCATGTCCAACCTGCGCCTGCGCGCCTGGCTGCGCGACCAGGCCACCCGCGACGGGCTTACCGGCCTGTACAACCGCCGCCTGCTGGACGAACGCCTGCCCGTCGAGATCAAGCGCAGCCACCGCGACCGCCTGCCCGTGTCACTGGCCATGATCGATGTAGACCACTTCAAGCGCTTCAACGACGACTACGGACACGATGCTGGAGATCTGGTGCTCAAGTCGATCAGCGAGCTGCTGATGGACCGAGTACGCGTCTATGACCTGGCCTGCCGCTATGGCGGGGAAGAGCTCATCCTGCTGATGCCGGGCTGCCAGATCGAGGATGCGATCGTCAAGCTCGAAGCCATCCGCATCGACGTGGCCTCGCTTCAGATCAGCTACCAGGGCTACATGCTGCCGCCGGTAACCATCTCGATAGGGCTGGCCGAAACGCACGGTGGCAGCGCAGAGGCCCTGCTGCGCCAGGCAGATGAGGCGCTTTATCGTGCGAAGCGCCAGGGCCGCAACCGCCTGGTGGTGCAGGACGACACCATCCCTCCACCGGAGGAGATGCACTGATGGGCTCGATCGCGCCAATGGACCCCTGGCTGCTGGTGCCAGCCATGCTGCTGTGCGTGTTGTGGGGCGTCACCCTGCGCGCGACCTGGCAGCACATTTACCTGCGCATTCAGCGCGGCGAAGTGGTGTCCTGGGGTTGGATGCTGGCCTGCGCCCCTGTGCTGGGCTTTGCCCTGTGGGCGGCCATGGTCGCCACGCTGGCCAGCTTCAACATCAACGAGGTTCCCCTGGTGCTTCCCCCCGCCAGCTTGGTCAAGAGCCTGCTGTTGGTGGTGGGCCTGCACGCCCTTGTCTTCGGCGTGGCGCCCTTCATGCCCCGTGAGACAAAAAATCGGCAAGCCGTGGCCGTGCTGTTGACCATGCTGTCCACCAGCGGGGCCGCGTTCAGCATGCTCTACATGATCTCCCAGTTGCACCTGGCGCCAGCTGGCCGTCTCAGCATGACAGGCTACCTGGGGCTGACCATTCTCACGCTCTCGGCATCGGCCATGAGCTATCGACAGATCGAGAACCGCTGGCGCGGCGGCATCACATCCGGCCTCTTCTACGGGCTGGTGATGGTGCTGTGCCTCCAACTGACAATCTGGCCCAAGGCCGTGTACTACATCGGCAGCCCGAACGCGCTCGCGCTGAGTTGGCTGGCTCAGCCCCTGGCGGATGCTGGGCTCATTGCCGTTTTTTCATTGCTGGGCGTGGCCTGGCTGCGTCGATTCAAGGAGCGTCTAACCGCCCGCCCCCTGCCTGTCGTGACCCCCAGCGTGAGCGACGTGGAAGCCCAGGCCGAAACACTGGCCCGAGACATGGTGGAAGACCGCAAACGCCGCGATGCGCTGTACGACCGCGTGCTTCGCCACTCCTCGGTGCGTTTTTGGAGCTTGGACGTTGTCGGCAAGCAGTTCCAGTTCCGGGGTGAACAATCGCTCAATGCACCGCTGTCGGACACCGACCTGGTGATCGACACCGACGAATGGTTCGCCGCCCACCTGCACCCCGAAGAGGCCGAAGGTATCCACCGCGATATCACCGCCCAATTGGTTGCCAAAGGGGGCTTCGACTGCCTGCACCGCGTCCGCGCCCGGGCCGATGAGGACACCTGGCGCTGGGTCATCGCCCGGGCCAGCGTGGTGCGCCGGGATGCCACCGGCCAGCCCACTTACATCGTGGGCACGCACATCGATGTGACCGAGCACGGGGAGCTGCAGGCTGCATTGGACCGCGACAGCCGCCTGTTCTCCGAAGGCCCCATCGTGATGATCCGCTGGCGCTTCGACACCAGCTCCATCGAAATCAAGGCGCTGGACTTCATCTCGCCCAACATCGAAAAGCTCTGGGGCTATGACCTCGAAGAGATGCACAACTTCGCCAACTGGCAGAGCATCATTGAAGGCAGCGACATCTCGGACATCGGCCGCAAGGTACAGGATGCGCTCAACACGGGCATCTCAGAGATCTCGCACGAGTTCCGCGTCAAGCTCAAGGACGGGCGGCTGCTGTGGCACTCGCTGTACGCCCGCATCGAGGCGGACGACGATGGCGGCAGCATCAGCGGCTTCATCGTCGACATCGATACCTTCAAGCGTGTGGAGCAGCGCTCGCAAGAGCAAGCCCGCCAGCTCGAAGAGCTGATCGAGGAGTTGCGGCGAGCCAAGGACGAAACCGTCATCCTGCGCGAGAGCAGCGAGTTCCTGAACACCGCCGAATCGCTGGACGAGGCCTTCAACATCATCAGCCGTGCTGCATACGCGATCTTCCCGGGCTGGAGCGGCGCCCTCGCCAGCGCCCAGGAGAACGACCGCCTCAAGCTCGTGGGGCGTTGGGGCGAGGCGGCCGAGTTCAACACCGAGTTTTCATCCGGCGATTGCTGGGCGCTACGCCGAGGGCGTGCGCACCATTTTGTCGATGAACGTGTCAGCCTGCGCTGCCGCCACGTGCACTCCGCGATGGGCGAGCAGCCCCGCCCTTACCTGTGCATCCCGATGTCCGCCAACGGCCAATCGGTGGGCTCACTGCACCTGATGGCGGCCAAGAGCCTGAGCAAGGAGCAGATGGTGCCTCTGGCGCAGCGGGCCAACCGGCTGGGTGAAACACTCAAGCTGGCGTTGTCCAACCTGCGGCTTCGGGCTGGCCTGCGCGAACAGGCCACGCACGATGCGCTCACCGGCTTGTACAACCGCCGCTTCATGAACGACCGCCTGCCGGTGGAGATCAAGCGCTGCGAGCGCGAAGGCCAACGCCTGGCACTGGCCATGATCGACGTGGACCACTTCAAGCACTTCAATGACCAGCATGGCCACGATGCCGGCGACGTCATCCTGCGCGCGCTGGGCGAGTTGCTGCGCCAGCGCGTACGAATCTATGACCTGGCCTGCCGTTTTGGCGGGGAAGAGATGTCTCTGATCATGCCGGGGTGCAGCATTGACGATGCGCAGCTCAAGCTGGAGATCATCCGCGCCGAGGTCGAGGCCATGACCCTGATGTTCAACGGCATACCCCTGCCCCCTGTGACCATCTCGATCGGTGTGTCCGACACCCTGGGTGGCGACGCCGAAGCCCTGCTCAAGCAGGCTGACGAACGCCTCTATCACGCCAAGCGTACCGGCCGCAACCGTGTGGTGACCCGCATCGAGCACCGCGCCAATGTGGAGGAAGGCGTGGCTGAGACCAACGCGGTGACCTCCATGCCCACCAGCCCCCTCGGAGGGCCCTGAGCTCAGTTACTCAAGCGCTCCGGATCGGTGGATGTGGCCTCCATGCTGACGGCTGACAGGCCGCTCGCCTGGGACACCACCACCCGATTGCGGCCCTGCCGCTTGGCCTCATAGAGCGCCTCGTCCGCACGCCGGATCAGTATGGAGGAACTGCCGCCGATGGCATGGGCCACCCCCACCGAGATGGTCACGGTGGGCAGATCCTGGCCACTGTTCTTGAGGTGCATGCTCTCGACTGCGAAGCGCACTTGCTGCACCCGTGCCTCGGCATCCGTCACGTCACAGCCGGGCAGGAT
Organism: uncultured Aquabacterium sp.; assembly: GCA_937923225.1. Taxonomy (GTDB): domain Bacteria; phylum Pseudomonadota; class Gammaproteobacteria; order Burkholderiales; family Burkholderiaceae_C; genus Aquabacterium. The sequence goes on from CALAKR010000386.1 coordinate 4,171, forward strand.
GAGCGCCAGTTCCTCTCCACCATAACGACAGGCGATGTCGTAGCCACGGATGTTCTCCTGCAGCACCGCACCGATCGCCCGCAGCACCGCATCACCCGCATCGTGGCCGTACTGGTCATTGAAGCGCTTGAAGTGGTCCACGTCGATCATGGCCAGCGACACGGGCCGTTGATCGCGGCGGGCACGCTGCAGCTCGTGCACCAGGGCTTCGTCCATATAGCGGCGGTTGTAGAGGCCCGTCAGGCCATCGCTCATGGCCTGATCCTGCAGGGATGTGCGCAGCTTGAGGTTGCTCAGGGCCAGCTTGAGCGTCTCGGCAAAACGGCTGGCGCGCGACTGCACGTCGGTCATCTGCTGCTCGGTGGGCACGTAGCTTTCGCAGAACAGGTGCAGAGCGCCCACCACCTCGCCGTGTGCCGCCATCGGCACACAGATGTAGGGGCGCAGCTCCTTCTCGGGAATGGTCTGCATGTGCGGGCAACACACACTGCTGTGGAAGCTGAAGAAAGCGTGTGGCTTGCCGCGGCGCATGCCCCAGCAATCCCGGCCATTGAACTGCTTTTCAAGCAAGGTGCTGATGTTGCCCCACTGGGCGCCGATGGTCAGCTCGTTGCCCCCATCGCGCGAGGCCGCGATCCACCCCGACCAGCCCGGGAACAGACGCAGTGCCGAGAGCTTGATGATGTTGAAGGCTTCTGCCAGGTCTTCCGTGGCGTGCAGCATGTCGCCCGTATCCTGCAGCACACCGCCTTCGCCTTGTGCCGCTTCCAGCTGCAGCACGGTTTCCTGCAGACGCTGGCGCTGCGTGGCGGCTTCCAGCTCGGCCTGTTTGCGCGCGTCGATGTCGATGAAATAGCCTTTGCGCTCACTGATCTGCCGGTCGATCATAGAGTTGTAGCGGAACCAGCGGTAGGCGCCATCGGCCATGCGCAGGCGTACTTCCACCTCCAGCGTTGCCTCGCTCTGGCTTTCCATCGTCTTCATGAAATCGGCACGGATGCGCTCCGTATCGTCCGGGTGCACGATGGACCACGATGTCTGCAGGTTCAGCAAGGTGTCGGGGTCGTA
>CALAKR010000387.1 GCA_937923225.1 uncultured Aquabacterium sp.
GATCCTGATGAAGATGAGGGCGACGGCGACGAGGAAGCTCCCAAGAAGAAAAAGAAGAAGAAAAAGGCCGCCGAGCCCTACAACCCCATCGTGCATGTGCACTATTCCAACTTCATCGTGCAGTGACACGGCAGGCGCGCAGTAGAGTGAGTCGCCATGAACCAGCAAATCCTCTCGCAAGATGAAGTCGATGCCCTGTTGCAGGGCATCACGGGCGAAAGCCAGAAGCTGGAGCAAGATGACGCTCCAACCGAAGGCATCCGCGACTACAACCTGGCCAGCCAGGAGCGGATCGTTCGCGGGCGCATGCCCACGATGGAGATCATCAACGAGCGGTTCGCGCGCAACATCCGTATCGGTCTGTTCAACCTGATCCGCCGTTCGCCCGAAGTATCCGTGGGCGGCATCAAGGTGCAGAAGTACAGCGCCTTCCTGCGCGAGATCGTGGTGCCCACCAACTTCAACATCATGGCCATCCGCCCGTTGCGCGGCTCCGGCCTGGTGGTGTGCGACCCGACCCTGGTGTTCGCCATCATCGATGCTTTGTTCGGTGGTGCCGGCAAGTTCCACACGCGCATCGAGGGCCGTGATTTCTCGGCGACCGAGCAGCGCATCATCCAGCGCCTGATCGAAGTCATTTCCGCCGAATACGCCCGCGCCTGGAAAGGCATCTACCCGGTCGAGCTGGATTACCAGCGCTCCGAGATGCAGCCCCAGTTCGCCAACATTGCCACGCCCAGCGAGATCGTGGTGTGCACCTCGTTCACGCTGGAAATCGGCGAGACGAGCGGCACGGTGCATTTCTGCATCCCGTACTCCACGCTGGAGCCGATCCGCGACATCCTGTATTCGTCCATCCAGGGCGATTCGGCCGAGCCTGACCGCCGCTGGGTCAAGCTGCTGCAGCAGCAGATCCAATCCGCCGAGGTCGAGGTGGTGGCCGAGCTGGCCAAGGCGCCAGCCACCGTCGAACAACTGCTGTCCTTCAAGCCGGGCGACTTCATCGAGCTGGACCTCAACCAGCTGCTGGAGGCCAAGGTGGACGGCGTGCCCATCTTCGAGTGCTATTACGGCACCTCCAACGGCAAGTACGCCTTGAGGGTCGAGAAGCTGCTCACCAACAACACCGCCGGCATGGGCTGGCTGGGAGACAAGAATGTCTGATAGCGCCGCCGAATTTCCGCCTGATTCCAAAGGCGATGAGCAGGACGCGATGGCCGCGGAATGGGAAGCTGCGCTGGCTCAGCAGACCTCCAGCGCAGCCACCGAGGTGGCGGATCCGGCTCCCCAGGTGACGCCGGCCACCTTCGCGAACTTCTCGCCCGCGCCCTCCAATCCGGCGGGCAACGACCTGAACATGATCCTGGACATCCCCGTGCAGCTCACGGTGGAGCTGGGCCGCACGCGCATTCCCATCAAGAACATCCTGCAACTGGCGCAGGGTTCCGTGGTGGAACTGGACGCGATGGCCGGTGAGCCGATGGATGTGCTGGTCAACGGCTTCCTGATCGCCCAGGGCGAAGTGGTGGTGGTCAACGACAAGTTCGGTATCCGCCTGACCGACATCGTCACGCCGTCCGAACGCATGCGCCGCCTCAGCAAAGGCAACTGACTCTAAGGTAGATCCGATGCAATCGACGGCATTGATGGTGTTCTGGCTGCTGATCGTGCTGGCGCTGATCCCGGTGTCGCTGTGGCTGCTCAAGCGCTCCGGCGTGGCCGGGCTGCAGGGCACGGGCAGTGCGGCCGTGCTGGCCCCTGTGGCGCAGATCAGCCTGGGCAATGGCCAGCGCGTGGTCACCGTGGAGGTGAACAGCGGCGAGCAGCGTACCTGGCTCGTGCTGGGCGTGACCGGCCAGCAGATCAACACCCTGCACACCATGGATGCTCCCGCCGAGCGCCCTGATGGCGCGCAGGTGCGCCCGGTGCCGCCGTTCGCGCAGCTGCTGCGCCGCGTGACCGAACGTCAGCCAGGCAGCACGCCTGCCGGCCCGCGAGACCCCCGCGCCTAAAGGCGCGCGCCGCACAGGCACATTCCAGAGCCCCCCATGTCGATATCGGCACCTCTGCGCTTGAACTCAAATCCCACGGCATGGCGGCGCTTCGGCCTGCTGCTGGCGCTTACCTTGCTGCCCGCGGCCGTCTGGGCCCAGGCTGGTGGCCAGATCACCCCAGCGCCAGCTGGCGGGTTGCCGCTGATGGTGGGGCAAGGCGCCTCTGGCAACAGCTACTCGGTGCCTGTCCAGACGCTGCTGTTCTTCACGGCGCTGAGCTTCATACCGGCCGCGGTGCTGATGATGACGGGCTTCACCCGCATCGTGATCGTGCTGAGCCTGACCCGCCAGGCCCTCGGTGCGCAGACCGCGCCGCCCAATCAGGTCATCGTGGGCCTGTCGCTGTTCCTGACCCTGTTCGTGATGGGCCCCACCATCGACAAGGTCTACACCGAGGCCTACCAGCCCTTCGCCGCCAACCAGATCAGCTTCAACGAGGCATTAGAGCGCGGGCAGGGCCCTTTCCGTGAGTTCATGGGCAAGCAGACGCGCCAATCCGATCTGCAGCTGTTCTCCAACCTCGCCAAGTACGAAGGCCAGATCACGCCGCAGTCCGTGCCCTTCCGGGTGCTGGTGCCGGCCTTCGTCACCAGCGAGCTCAAGTCGGCCTTCCAGATCGCCTTCCTGATCTTCATCCCCTTCCTGGTCATCGACATGGTGGTCGCCAGCGTGCTGATGAGTCTGGGCATGATGATGCTGTCGCCAGTGATGGTGGCCTTGCCCTTCAAGCTGATGCTCTTCGTGCTGGCCGATGGCTGGAACCTGCTGCTGGGCTCGCTGGCCGCCAGTTTCGCCACCTGATTCGCGTACATCCATGGATCCGCAACAAGTCCTCACCATCGGCCGCGATGGCCTGCTGACCCTGCTGATGGTCTGCGCCCCGATCCTGCTGGTGGTGCTGGGCGTGGGCCTGGTGATCAGCATCCTGCAGGCCGCCACGCAGATCCACGAGCAGACCCTGTCCTTCGTGCCCAAGCTGCTGGCGGCTTTCGCGATGCTGGGGCTGGCCGGCCCATGGATGGTCAGCACGCTGGTGGATTTCATCCGCACCACGCTGCAGTCCATCCCGGGCGTGGTGGGCTGACGCCGCGATCATGGTCACCTTCAGCGAAGCCCAGGTCATGGCGTGGATTTCGCCGTGGATCTGGCCGTTCTTCCGCGTGCTGGGCCTGTTCACGGCCGCGCCGGTGTTCTCCATGCGCACGGTGCCGCGGCGCGTGCGCGTGGGCCTGGCGATCCTGATCGTGCTGTGCGCCCAGCCCTCGCTGCCCGAGATGCCGGTGATCCCGCTGGATTCACCCATCGCGCTGATGGTGGTGATCCAGCAGTTGCTGATCGGGGTGACCATCGGCTTCGCGGCCCGCGTGATCTTCGCGGCCATCGAGTTCGCCGGTGAAATCATCGGCCTGCAGATGGGCTTGAACTTCGCCGCCTTCTTCGACCCGATGTCGGGCTCGCAAGCCACGGCCGTGAGCCGCTTCTACGGCACGATCGCCGCGTGGCTGTTCGTGGTGATGAACGGGCATTTGCTGCTGACCACGGCCGTGGTGGGCAGCTTCAACGTGTTTCCGATCGCACCCGAGCCGCTGGCCTTCATCCGCACGCTGCAGCCGCAGGTGTGGGGGGCGGAGATCTTCAAGCTGGGGCTGTGGGTGTCGCTGCCCATCGTGGCGATGCTCACCCTGGTCAACATGGTGATGGGCCTGATCGCCCGCGTGGCGCCGCAGATGAACATCTTCTCGGTGGGTTTCCCGCTGACCATCGGCGTGGGCATCACCGGGCTGTGGCTGACCCTGCCGATGATGCAGGTGCCGTTCACGGCGGCGCTGGAGCGCATGCTGGGGTATTTCCAGTGATGCCGTTGAGGCGCCTGCCTTGATATCGCCAACAATGACAAACGGGCCCCTTGGGGCCCGATTTGCTTGGTGCGCATCTGCCCGATGCGCGCAGTGGGGTCAGGCTTTGCCAGTGGCCTTGGCACGCCGACGAGCCGCCAGCCCCAGCACAGCCATGCCAGCTGCCA
>CALAKR010000388.1 GCA_937923225.1 uncultured Aquabacterium sp.
GAAGCAGGATGCGCACAGCATCGCCGGCCTGCAGGCCCGCATCGCCACCATCGACGACGAACTGCTGGTGCTGCTGGAACGCTGGGAAACGCTGGGCGGGGCCTGATCAGGCCGCCGACGCCAGTCGTGCCGTGGCCGCCGCAGCAGCTGCGGCATTGCCAGCGGCCTGTGCCTCGGCCCAGGCCTTCTCGGGCTCATCACTGGCCAGCACGATGTCCACTGCACCGGCCAGGCGCCGGGTGTCTGCCCGCAGCACGCGCTGCTTGACCGCCGCCACCTGCGTGGGGTGCATCGAGAAACTGCGCAGGCCCATGGCCAGCAGCAGTTCGGTGAAGGCCGGGTCACCCGCCATTTCCCCGCACACGCTCACGCCACGGCCGGCCGCGTTGGCCTGCTGGATGGTCTGGTGGACCAGGTTCAGCACCGCCGGGTGCCACGGATCGTACAGATGAGCCACGGCCTCATCGGCCCGGTCGATGGCCAGCGTGTACTGGATCAGATCGTTCGTGCCGATGGACAGGAAATCGAAGTGCTTGAGGAACACGGGCAGCGTGAGCGCCGCGGCGGGCACCTCGATCATCGCGCCCAGTTGCACCTTGCCGATGGGCTTGCCCGATTCGGACAGCTGACGCTGCACCAGGGCCACCTGCTCCAGCGTCTGGCGGATCTCGTGGGCGCTGCCCAGCATCGGGATCAGGATCTTGACCGGGCCATGCGCCGCCGCGCGGAACAGCGCCCGCAACTGGCGGCGGAACATGCTGGGCTCGGACAAGCTCCAGCGGATGGCCCGCAGGCCCAGCGCCGGGTTGAGCACGGATTCGTGGCGCAGTTCGGTGGCGGTCATGCCCTCGAGCGGCTTGTCTGCGCCGATGTCCACCGTGCGGATCGTGACAGGCAGGCCGTTCATGCCCTCGACCGCGCGGCGGTAGGCGTCGTACTGCTCCTCCTCGTCGGGCAGGTTGCTGCCGCGGCCCATGAACAGGAACTCGCTGCGGAACAGGCCCACGCCGGCCGAACCGGCCTCCAGCGCCACGGGGGCATCCTCGGGCATCTCGATGTTGGCCAGCAGCTCGATGCGCTCGCCGTCGAGCGTGACGGCGGGCGTGTGGCGCAGGCGGGCCAGGCGGCTGCGCTCCAGCTCGCTCTGGCGCTGGCGGAAGCGGTATTCCTCCAGCACGATGGGCGAGGGATCGACGATCACCAGGCCGGCATCGCCGTCGATGATGATGCAGTCATCCTGGCGGATCAGGCCGCTGGCCTGGCGGGCACCCACCACGGCCGGGATGTCCATGCTGCGCGCCACGATGGCCGTGTGCGAGGTCTTGCCCCCCACGTCGGTCACGAAGCCGGTGAACACGCTGCGCTTGAAGGTCAGCATGTCGGCTGGTGAAATATCGCTGGCCACCAGCACCAGGGGCTCGTCACCGCCGAAATCGCGTGAGTGGGGCTGCATGGCCGGCAGGCCGGCCGCACGGCTGAGCACCCGCAGCAGACGCTCGACCACCTGTTCCAGGTCGGCCTTGCGCTCGCGCAGGTAGGGGTCTTCCATCTCGTCGAACTGGCGGGCCAGCACCTCGAGCTGGGCGGACAGCGCCCACTCGGCGTTGTAGTGCCGCTCGCGGATCCAGTCGCCGGCGGCGCCGATCAGGGCCTCGTCCTGCAGCAGCATCTGGTGCACGTCGAGCAGGGCGGCCAGCTCGGCCGGCACATCGCTGGGCAGGTCGCGCTTGAGGGTGTCAAATTCGATGGCCACCGTGTCGCGGGCCTCGGTCAGGCGCGCGAATTCCTCGTCGACCCGGTTGGGATCGATGAAATGGTGGGGCACGTCCACACGTCCGGACGCGACCAGCACGGCGCGACCGATGGCCACCCCCCGTGAAACTGGCAGGCCGAAGATCTGGATACTCATGTTGGGATCCTAGCAGTTCACCCGTCTTAAGGGTCTCCGGATTTAACCAGGATGTCCCCTGTCAGGGTCTTGCGGCACGTCATGGTTCCGTCACACAAGGTTCATGGCGTCGTCACGCCTGCTGACCACACTTCCGGGCATTGATGACCAACCCGGAGATGACGATGCGGGACCTGCCCTTGCCTACCTTGCCGCTGTCGGACCTGACTCCTTCGCTCTCACGCGGCTCCGCGCCGTCCCGGAGGTCCCTTCACCGTGGCTCCGCACACCCCGATGCTGCGGCAGCGCCGAAACTGGAAGTCGTTTGGGCACGCACTGCGCAGGATGTTCTCGCGGCCCAGCGCCTGAGGTATCAGATTTTCGCGGAAGAGATGGGTGCGCGCCTGACCGTGCCCGCCGGCAGCCCCGCCGGCCATGACATCGACCTGTTCGACCCCTACTGCGAGCACCTGCTGGTGCGCCTGGAAGGCAGCAACGGCGAGCCCGGCGAGGTCATCGGCACCTACCGCGTGCTCACACCCGCGGCCGCCAAGCGCGTGGGCGGCCTGTACAGCGAGACCGAGTTCGACCTGACCCGCCTGCGCCCGCTGCGCGGCAAGATGGTGGAGCTGGGCCGCTCCTGCGTGCACCCCGACCACCGCCAGGGCGGCGTGATCATGGCCCTGTGGGGCGCACTGGCCGAGTTCATGGTGCGCAACGAGCTGGACACCATGATCGGCTGCGCCAGCATCAGCATGCGCGACGGTGGCCACGTGGCCGCCAGCCTGTGGGAACAGTTGCGTCACACGCATCTGGCCCCCATCGAGTGGCAGGTGCGCCCCCGCCTGCCCCTGCCCGTGGCCGACCTGGACAGCCACCTGGCCGTCGAGCCGCCCGCGCTGATCAAGGGCTACCTGCGCTGCGGCGCCAAGATCCTGGGCGCCCCTGCCTGGGATCCTGACTTCAACACCGCCGACCTGCCGATGATGATGCGCATCGCCGACCTCCCGGCCCGCTACCGCCGCCACTTCCTGGGCGCCTGATCGGCCCCTTCTGACCCCCGCTTCACGAAACTACACGCGCAGCGCATAGACTGCGCGCCATGTCTGCGTCGTCTCGCCCCCGCAATCCCGCACCGCGGGACTCAAGCCCTGCTCCCGCCGGTGCGCCACCGCTGTGGCGCCTGCTCACCCACTGCGCCGACGCGGTGGCCGCAGTGCAGGGCGGGCGCTCGCTCACCGAGGCGCTGGACGCCTGCCCCCCCGCCCTGCGCCCCGGCACACAGGCCCTGAGCTTCGCGGTGATGCGCCGTCTGGGCCTGGCCCGCCGCCTGCGCGCCCTGCTGGTGCCCAAGGCGCCCGCACCCTGGGTCGATGGCCTGCTGCTGTCCGCCCTGGCCCTGGCCTGCGGCACCGAGTACAGCGCCCACACCTTGGTCGATCAGGCCGTCGATGCGGCCAAGCGCCGCGCCAAGCCCGCCTCGGGCCTGGTCAACGCCGTGCTGCGCCGCTTCCTGCGCGAACGCGATGCCTTATTGGCCCAGGCCGAGCAGGACGATGAAGCCCGCTGGAACCACCCGCGCTGGTGGATCGCCCAGTTGCAGAAGGATTGGCCCGATCACTGGCAGGCCCTGCTGCAGGCCAACCAGCAGCCCGGCCCCCTGGTGCTGCGCGTCAACCGCCGCCATGGCAACCGCGACGCCTACCTGGCCCGCCTGCGCGATGCCGGGCTGGACGCCACCCCCGTGCTGGACGACGGCCTGCTGCTGAGCCAGCCCGTGCCCGTGCACCAGTTGCCCGGCTTCGAGCAAGGCGACGTCTCCGTGCAGGACACCTCCGCCCAGCGCGCCGCCGGCTTGCTGCTGCAGGCCCTGGGCCCCAGCCTGCGCCCCGGTACCCGCGTGCTGGACGCCTGCAGCGCCCCGGGCGGCAAGACGGCTCACCTGCTCGAAGCCGCCGACCTGGACCTGCTGGCCCTGGATGCCGACGCCAAGCGCCTCCAGCGCGTCGACGAGACCCTGCAGCGCCTGCGCCTGCCCGCCACCACGCAGGCCACCACCCGTGCCGCCGATGCCGCCGACACCGCCGCCTGGTGGGACGGCCGCCCTTTCGACGCCATCGTGCTGGACGCGCCCTGCAGCGGCTCCGGCATCGTGCGCCGCCACCCGGACGCCCGCTGGCTGCGCCGCCCCACCGACATCCCCGCCCTGGCCGACACGCAGGACCGCCTGCTCGACGCCCTGTGGCCCCTGCTGGCCCCCGGCGGCCACCTGCTCTACTGCACCTGCTCCCTGTTCAAGCAGGAGGGCGAGCAGCGCATCGACGCATTTTTGCAACGCCAGCCCGGGGCCAGCCGCCTGCCTGCC
>CALAKR010000389.1 GCA_937923225.1 uncultured Aquabacterium sp.
GGCGGCCCAGGCCTGCTCGGCCTCGTCGGCGATGCCATGGGTGCGCACCTTGCCGTCCAGCGAGATCAGCAGCGCATCGGCGCCCAGTGACTTGGCCAGCGCTTCGGCCTGGGCCTGCAGCACCGGCAGCGCGTCCTCGCCGTGGGCCACCTGCGCGGTGATCTCGCTGCGCAGCCAGGCGGCCTGGGCGACCTCGGCCTCGCGGGCCTGCGCCGCGATGGACTGCACCGACGACGCCAGCAACTGGGCCAGCACGTCGGCGGCCATGCGGATGGAATAGGGCACACGCTTGGGCGCCATGTGGTGGCAGGCGATCATGCCCCACAGCTTGCCGGCCACCACGATGGACACGCTCATGGAGGCGCCCACGCCCAGGTTGCTCAGGTACTCGATGTGCACCGGCGACACGCTGCGCAGCACGCTGTGGCTCAGGTACAGCGGCTCGGCGCTGGCGGCATCGGCCAGCAGCGGCACCGGGGTGTAGCCGATATCGGCGATCAGGCGCAGCGTGTTGATGGTGTACAGGCGCCGGGCCTGGGCCGGGATGTCGCTGGCCGGGTAGCGGCGGCCCAGATAGGGATCCAGGTCAGGATGCACGGACTCGGCCACGACATCGCCGCTGTCGTCGTGGCGGAAGCGGTAGGCCATCACGCGATCGAAGCCGGTCATCTCGCGCACGGCCTGCACGGCGCCTTCGAGCAGGCGCAGCTCTGAGCGCTGGCGCTTGAGCACGTCCAGCGAACGGTAAGCCTTCTGGGCGAAGCTGGCGATCTCGTCGTCGTTGCCCTCGCGCAGTTCGAATTCGCAGATCACCCGGCCCTGGTACGTGTGCGCGACCACATCGAAGGTCTGGCCATTGAGCCGGGCTTCCACGGAGAGGGGGAAGGCGTCATCGTGATGGGTGTCGCTCAGCGCCTGCGCGATCAGCGCGTGCACGGCCTCGTGGCCTTCGAGGTCGGCGGGGCGCAAGGCCTGCCCGAACACCGGGTGCCACCCCAGCAGGGCGGCCACGTTGGCACTGGCGTGGCTCAGCCGGCCCTGCGCATCGAAGGCGATCAGGGCCCCGTGAGGCTGGATGGAACCAGGGATGTGGATGGGCTCCTGGGCGCAGTTGTCCAGCGTCAGGGGGCCGCCCTCCAACGGCGAGGGTCTGTGCATGCGGTGATTGGATCACACGAAGATGGCATCCCGCCATGGACGCGGCGAATTTATCGGCCAGCGCTTGGAATCACTGGATCGCCACCACCGCGCAGGCCAGCCTCGGCCCGGAATTGCCGGCGGGCTGGCTGCGGTAGTCGTCTGGATCGGCGTGCACGATCACCGATTTCGCATCGATGCTGGTGGGCCCGGGGCTCAGGCTCACGCCCTTGACGATGAATTTCTGGTCGGCCACGCCATTGGCATCGGCCTTCAGGTTGGGCATGTCGCCGGCGTGGTGCTCGGCATCCTGCGGGCCGTGGGCGGTTTTGCTGGGGTTGAAGTGGCCGCCTGCGCTGTTGCCGTCAGGGCTGGCACACTGGCCGTTCTCGTGCAGGTGAAAGCCGTGCTCGGCATTGGGCTTGAGACCGATCACGCGGGCATGGACCATCACGTGTTGCGCATCCATCTCGCGGAACAGCACCAGGCCCCGCACCTCCTTGCCCTGTGTGGGCGTGAGCGATGCGGCGGCCAGCACCGGGCCAGCCGTGTCCTGCGCCCGGTCGGTGGACAAGGTGATGGGGCCGTGGTCATGCGCAGGGCGTGTGGCGCAGCCGGCGGCGGCCAGGACGGCAACGGTGAGGGCGAGCGTGGTGGGCAGTCGTGACATGATGATCCCCGGGATAAGTGATGGCCTTCAGGCTAGCGGCCTCGCGCGGCCCTGGGCCTGGAAGGGTCTTGAGGCGTTTGGCAAAGGTTCGGCAAAGGTCTGCGAGAGGGCAGGGATGCGGTTGAGGCGTGGCTTGAAGGTGGTGGCAGTATTCGAGGCCGGAAAAGGGCTGCTGGTGCTGCTGGCCGGCTTCGGTTTGCTGACCCTGCTGCATCGCGATCTGCAGCACATCGCCGAGCAACTGGTGCGCCTGTCGCACCTGAACCCGGCCAGCCACTACCCACGCATCTTCATCGACATGGCCGCGCGCACCACCGACCAGCGCCTGTGGGCGCTGGCAGGCATGGCGTTTGCCTATGCGCTGGTTCGCCTGGTGGAAGGCTATGGCCTGTGGCGTGGGCGCCGTTGGGCCGAGTGGTTCGCGGCCATCGCAGGCGGGATCTATGTGCCGATGGAACTGGCGGAGCTGGGGGCGCATCCAACGGCCCTGAAAGCGCTTGCATTGGCGGCAAACGTGGCGGTGGTGGCCTTCATGCTGTGGTCGCTGTGGCGTTCGCGCAGGGCAGGGGCCTCTTGAAATCGCGGCCTCCGCCCTTCATCTGCGGTTCATGTTGAGCCCGAGGCCGAGAGAGGTGTGAGCATGTGGAAACGACTGTCGATGCTGTGGCTGCTGATCAAGGGCGACGCGCGCCGCCTGTGGTTTGCCCTGCGTCATCCTCTGGCGCCAACCTGGCTCAAGGTGGGCACCGTCGGCGTGGTGTTCTACCTGCTGTCGCCCATCGACATCGTGCCCGACTGGATCCCCTTGCTGGGGGTGGTCGATGACGTCGTGGTCGTCTCGGCCGCGATCCGCATGATGCTCAACCGCCTGCCGGCCGCCGTGCGGGCCGATGTGGACCGGCGCGCCACCCGGCGTTGAGGCCGTGAAGCACGGCCAGCGCAAGGGCGCGCGGCCGGGCTAAGATCCAAGGTTTGCTTCGATGCTCCCTTGAGGATCTTCCCATGACGCCGACCAACCAGGCCGCCGAGGCCAGTGCCGCGCCTCAGCCACCGCGCAACAAGCCCGCTACGGTGCTGTTCGCCAGCCTGATCGGCACCACCGTCGAGTTCTTCGACTTCTACATCTACGCCACCGCCGCGGTGCTGGTGTTTCCCAAGCTGTTCTTCCCGTCGTCGGATCCGACGGCGGCGACGCTGCAGTCGCTGATCACCTTCGCGCTGGCCTTCTTCGCGCGGCCCGTGGGCTCGGCGGTGTTCGGGCATTTCGGTGACCGCATCGGCCGCAAGGCCACGCTGGTGGGTGCGTTGCTCACGATGGGCCTGTCCACCGTGGCCATCGGCCTGCTGCCCACCTACGCGGCCATCGGCACCTTGGCGCCGCTGCTGCTGGCGATCTGCCGCTTCGGCCAGGGCTTCGGCCTGGGCGGTGAGTGGGGCGGCGCCGTGCTGCTGGCCACCGAGAACGCCCCGCCTGAAAAGCGCGCCTGGTACGGCATGTTCCCGCAGCTGGGGGCGCCCATCGGCTTCTTCCTGTCGGGCGGCATCTTCCTGTGGCTGGGCGAGGTGCTGACCGAAGAGCAGTTCTTCAGCTTCGGCTGGCGCATTCCCTTCATCGCCAGCGCGTTGCTGGTGCTCGTGGGCCTGTGGGTGCGCTTCAAGATCACCGAGACGCCGGTGTTCCAGAACGTGCTGGACCACGACACCCGGGTGAAGGTGCCCGTGGTGACAGTGTTCAAGGAGCATACGCGCGTGCTGGTGCTGGGCACGCTGGCCGCGCTGGCCACCTTCGTGCTGTTCTACCTGATGACGGTGTTCGCGCTGAGCTGGGGCACCACGGCCCTGAAGTACACGCGCCGCGAGTTCCTGGAGATCCAGCTGTTCTCGGTGCTGTTCTTCGCGCTGTGCATCCCGCTGTCGGCGGTGCTGGCCGACCGCTTCGGGCGGCGCCTGACGCTGATCGTGGTGTCGGCGGCCATCGTGGTCTACGGCTTCCTGATGGCGCCGATGTTCTCGTCGGGCAATGTGCTGGGCGTGACCCTGTTCCTGTCGGCGGGCCTGGGCCTGATGGGGCTGACCTACGGCCCGCTGGGCACTTACCTGTCGGAGCTGTTCCCGACGGCGGTGCGCTACACGGGCTCGTCCATGACCTTCAACTTCGCCGGCATCCTGGGCGCTTCGCTGGCGCCCTATGCCGCCACCGCGCTGGCCAGCACCCATGGGCTGGCCGCGGTGGGCTATTACCTGTCGATATCGGCGGGGATCAGCCTGGCGGCCTTGCTGCTGGCGGGCCGCTCCAGCGAAGGAGACTTCAACGCCTGAGCTGTGCCGAACGAGGGCAGGGGGCGCGCCTCGGGCTGACGGCCCACGGGGCGTGCGGCGTACAGTAGCTCCGCCTGAGACGCGTGGTGGTGCAAGGCCATGCCGGTGTCGCGCAGCTTGAAGGCCGAGATCACGCTCTGCAGCGCGGCGGCCTGCTGACGCAGGCTTTCCGCGGCAGCGGCGCTTTCCTCCACCAGGGCAGCGTTCTGCTGCGTGCCGTGGTCCAGTGAGGCCACGGCCTGGTTCACCTGGCCGATGCCCACGCTCTGCTCGGTGGTCGAGGCATTGACCTCGGCGATCAGGTCGTTCATGCGGCGCACCTGGGTGACGATGTCGTTCATGGTGGTGCCCGCCTCGTCGACCAGGCGGCTGCCGGTCTCGACTTTCTCGTTGCTGTCGGTGATCAACTGCTTGATCTCCTTGGCGGCCTGGGCACTGCGCTGGGCCAACGAGCGCACCTCGCCAGCGACCACTGCGAAGCCACGGCCCTGCTCACCGGCACGTGCGGCCTCGACCGCGGCGTTCAGCGCCAGGATGTTGGTCTGGAAGGCGATGCCGTCGATCACGCCGATGATGTCGACGATCTTGCGCGACGAGGCATCGATCGAGCCCATGGTGTCCACCACGCGGGAGACGACCTCGCCGCCCTGCGTGGCGATGGTGGAGGCCTCGCTCGCCAGGTGGTTGGCCTGGCTGGCGTTATC
>CALAKR010000390.1 GCA_937923225.1 uncultured Aquabacterium sp.
CTTTGATGAAGCCCCGGCCGTGCCGGGCGCCCTCGATGGTGAGGCCTTTGAGTGGATCGCCGATGCCGATTCACGTCTGGGCCCTGTGCTCGAGGCCTTCGTCAACGGCAAGTACTACTGGATTCCATTCTCGCGTCTGAGCCGCATTTCTTTCGAAGTGCCGCAGGACCTGCGCGACATGGTCTGGACACCGGCCTACCTGACCTTTGCCAATGGTGGCGAGGTGGTGGCCGTGATCCCTTCGCGCTCCCCTGCCACGCAGGACAGCGGTGATGCGCAACTGCTGATGTCGCGCAAGACCGAGTGGCGCGAGATCGGCGCGGAGCGCTGGGCCGGTTTGGGCCAGCGCGTGTTCAGCAGCAACCTGGGCGACCATGACCTGCTGGCCGTGAGGCTCATTGAGCTGCAGCCACCACCGGACGGCAGCGAAGGCGAAGACGGCGAGCCTGAGGCCGCCCATGGCTGAGCTCACCTCGCAGGAGCGGCTGCAGCCATCGCTGCTGGACCGGCTGACCGACACAGACCCCGGCAACAGGAGCGAATCGCTCGATGCCCGCGTCCTGTCGCGTCAGCAACTGCGTGCGGCGGTGCTGCGGGATCTGTCCTGGCTGTTCAACGCCAACCGGGCCGAGCCCTCAAGGCGCACCAGTGCCAGGCAGTACCGCCCGGACTACATCGACCAGGATGTTGCCCGCTGGAAACAGGCGCCTTACGCGCAGCATTCCGTGTTGAACTACGGCGTGCCCTCCTTCTCCGGCGAGGCCGTGGGCCGGATGGACCTGCGCGCCATCGGCAGCGACATCAAGCAGGCCATCCTGGATTTCGAGCCCCGCATCGATCCCGCCACCCTGGAGGTCGAAGCCCAGATCGACGGCACGCTCTACAGCCACCACAACCAGCTCAAGCTGGTGATCCGCGGGCATATGTGGAACCAGCCCGTGCCTCTGGAGCTGTTGCTCAGCGCCTCGATGGACGTGGAAACAGGGCAGGCCAGTGTGCGTGACATGAGGTGATGCACGCCATCGATGTCATGCCGGCCTGAGGCCACGCTCATACCAGTCACCACCCCGCCATGGATCCCCGACTCCTTCGCTACTACAACCAGGAACTGCGCTACCTTCGCGAAATGGGCGCGGAGTTCTCCCGCGAGTTTCCCAAGATCGCATCGCGCCTGGGGATCGAGGGGCTGGAGGTGGCCGACCCTTATGTCGAACGCCTGCTGGAAGGGGCGGCGTTCCTGTCGGCGCGTGTGCAGCTCAAGCTGGATGCCGAGTTCCCGCAGCTCTCCCAGCGCCTGCTGGACATGGTCTGCCCCAATCTGTCGTCGCCCATCCCGTCGATGATGGTGGCCCAGTTCCAGCCCAAGGCGGATCCTGGCCTGCTGGGCGGCTATGTGCTGCCCAGAGGCTCGGCCCTGATGGGCCCGACGACCTCCGTGAGCGCCACGCGCTGCGAGTTCCGCACTGGGCACGATGTCACGCTCACGCCGATCACGGTGCGCTCGGCCGAGTACTTCATCAATGCGGCGGATCTGTCCCTGTCCAGCCTGCCGCTCAAGGACCGTCCGCGCAGCGGCGTGCGCATCCGATTGGGGCTGCCCGACGGGATGCAGTTCACCCAGTTGACGGTGGACCAGCTGCGCTTCTACCTGGGCGGCCTGCAGGATGTGGCCTTCAGGCTGCAGGAGCTGGTGCTGGGTGCCTGCAACGGGGCCATGCTGGGGCTGCCCGGACGCGCTGGCGAAGGCACACGTGTCTGGCTGGACCGTGAGATGGTGCAGCCCGTGGGCTTCGGGGACGACGAGGCCCTGTTGCCTGTCACGCAGCGGGGGCTGTCCGGCACGCGCGTGATGCAGGAGTATTTCGCCTTCCCGCAGCGCTTCATGTTCTTTGACGTGCGCAAGCTGGCGGCGGGCTTTGCGGCCTGCCCGGGCAACGAGTGCGAGCTGGTGCTGCTGTTCTCCCGCCAGGGCGAGGGGCTCGAAGGCGTGGTCGATGCGGGCAACTTCGCGTTGCACTGCGCAACGGCCATCAACCTCTTCCCGCACCGGGCCGACCGCGTGCAGGTCAACGACAGCAGCTTCGAGTTCCACGTGGTGCCCGAGCGTTCGGCGCCCACCGATTACGAGGTGTACTCGCTGCAGTCGGTCGAGGGCGTGACCCAGGCCAACGAGCAGGTGGCCTTCTACCCCCTGTTTGCCACCCCGCACAGTGCCCCCGCAGGCCACCAGGCTTACTGGAGCACGGTGCGCGAGCCGCGTCTGCCATCAGACAAAGTGCGCCGTGAAGGCGCGCGCTCCGGCTACATCGGCTCCGAGGTCTTCATCTCGCTGGTCGATGCCAGGGAGTCGCCGTTCCCTCAGACGCTGCGCCAGTTGTCGCTGCAGGCGCTGTGCACCAACCGTGACCTGCCCGTGTTCATGCCGGTGGGAGGCGGGGCCGGCATGACGCTCGAGACGGCCGCGCCGCTGCAAGGCATTCAGGTGCTGGCCGGGCCGTCGCGGCCCCTGAGCTCGATGCGCGAGAACGCCGCGGCCTGGCAGCTGCTGAACCTGCTGTCGGTGAACCATCTGTCGCTG
This sequence comes from uncultured Aquabacterium sp., assembly GCA_937923225.1. Classification (GTDB taxonomy): domain Bacteria; phylum Pseudomonadota; class Gammaproteobacteria; order Burkholderiales; family Burkholderiaceae_C; genus Aquabacterium. The sequence continues at coordinate 2,579 of CALAKR010000390.1, forward strand.
ATCGACACCGATGCTGAGCAGGGCGCCCAGGCGCTGCGTGAGCTGCTGCAGTTGTTCACCATGGCCTGTGATCCGGCCACCCGGCGGCAGATCGAGGGCCTGCGCCAGGTCCGCACCAAGCCCGTGGTGCGCCGTCATCCGCTGGCGGGCCCGATCGCCTTCGGGCGCGGTGTGCAGGTGCAGCTCACGGTCGATGAGCTGTCCTTCGAGGGCGGCAGCGCCTTCCTGTTCGGCTCGGTGCTGCACCAGTACCTGGCACGGCATGTGTCGATGAACAGTTTCGTGCAGACCTCCCTGCAATCGCTCTCGCGCGGCGAGGTGATGCGCTGGCAACCCGGCCGGGGTTCGAGGCCTGTGCTGTGAGCACCCCGTACGGCACCCCGGACGAGGCCGCCTTGCAGGAGGCCAGCCAGGCCATGGCGCAGGCCTTGTGGGCGCGCCTGCAGGATCGGCCCTACGATTTCGACCTGTTCCAGGCGATGCGTCGCATCGAGGGGGCTTATCCGCACCTGCCGCGCCTGGGGACTGCCTTGCGCCCGCAGGACGAGCCTGTCCGGTTCGCGCAGGAGGCCGCGCTCAATTTCGCGCCGGCGCCCATCACGATGACACAGGATGGGCCCGCCGGCACCATGCGGCTGGTGCAGCGCGTGTTCGGCTTCCTGGGGCCCAACGGCGCGCTGCCCATTCATCTGACCGAGTACGCGCGCGAACGCGCCATGCACCACGGCGATGTGACGTTCCTGCGCTTTCTGGACATGCTGCTGCACCGTTTCGGCCTGCTGTTCTACCGGGCCTGGACACGCACGCAGCCCGCGGTGCTGCTGGACCGGGCGGATGACGCCAGCATCGAGCGCTGGCTGGGGGCCCTGTTCGGTTTCGGCGGCGTGGCATTCCGTGACCGTGATGACCTGCCCGACCACGCCAAGCTCTTCTATGCCGGGCGCCTGTCGCGTGGTGTGCGCGATGCCGATGGCCTGCGCGCCTGGATCCAGGTGCAGTACGACGTGCCGGTGCGGGTGGAGCAGTTCGCCGGTCACTGGATGCCACTGGCCGATGAGGAGCGCTCGCGCCTGACGCGCCACGGCCAGCAGGGCCTGGGGCGAGGCGCCGTGCTGGGCCGCCAGGTATGGGACGTGCAGCACAAGTTCCGCATCGTCATCGGGCCCTTGCGCCTGGCGCAATACCGCGAGTTCCTGCCGGGCGCCAAGAGCCTGGCCTCGCTGAAATCGCTGGTGCGCCAGTATGTGGGCTTCGAGTTCGAGTGGGACGTGCAGCTCATCCTGCACCGCGATGACGTGCCGGCATGGTCCCTGGGCAAATCGCCCGTGGCCGGCGCGCTGGGCCGCAGCAGCTGGATGAACCAGAAGCAGCGCCGGCGTGATGCGGCCGATCTGATCATGAACGTAGAACATCTTTCTCTTGCGTAAATCTTCTAGGAGCAAGCCATGAGTGAAATCAGCCGGGTGGCCCTGTTTGGAAAGCTCAATCCCCTGGGCTACAAGGCCATCGAGGGGGCGACTGTCTTTTGCAAACTGCGCGGCAATCCATACGTGGAGTTGATCCACTGGATCACGCAGCTGCTTCAGAACAACGAGTCCGATGTGGACGCCATCGTGCGCCACTACGCGCTCGACTCGGCCGTGCTGGCCAAGGACGTGACCACGGCGCTGGACCGTCTGCCGCGCGGCTCGACCGCCATCTCGGATGTCTCCGAGCAGATCGAGGCCGCCATCGAGCGGGGCTGGGTCTACGGCACGCTCAAGTACGGTGACAGCCAGGTGCGCACCGGCTACCTGATGCTGGGCATGCTGCGCACGCCCACGCTGCGCAACGCGCTGCTGGCCATCTCGCGCCAGTTCGAGAAGATCAAGGTCGATGACCTGGCCGAGAACTTCGACAAAGTCTGCGGCGGCACGCCCGAAAGCAGGATGGGCGCGCAGGATGGCACGGGCCTGGGCAGCAGCCAGCCGGGCTCCGACCAGGGTGCGATCGCCCCGGCCGCCATGGGCAAGCAGGAGGCCTTGAAGAAGTTCACGGTCGACCTGACCGAGAAGGCCCGCCAGGGCGAGATGGACCCGGTGACCGGCCGCGA
>CALAKR010000391.1 GCA_937923225.1 uncultured Aquabacterium sp.
GGGGCAGGCGGTGCTGCACCTGAACCACTGCGACCACCTGCCTCACGACGAAGACGGCGCGCCACCGCCCTACTGCGGCGTGCTGGCCCTGCGCTTCGACGCCAGCCAGCAAGGCTGGATCGTGGCCTTGCGCCGCGAGCAGATCGAAACCATCCGCTGGGGCGGCAAGCCCGACAAGGTCATCGCCCATGGCCCGCTGGGCCCGCGCCTGACCCCACGCGGCTCCTTCGACGAATGGCGCGAAACCGTTCGCGGTACCGCCGTGCCCTGGAACGACACGCAGCTGGAGATCGCCTCGCAGCTGCTGGATGCGCTCAGCCGCGTGCACGCCGACCGCGTGATGGAGCAGGACCGCCTGCGCTCGCAGCTGTGGGCGGTGCTGGGCCACGACCTGCGCAACCCGCTGCAGTCGCTGAGCATCGCGGCCAATGTGCTGGACCAGGGCGACCAGCGCGGCCGCATGAGCACCGTGATCAAGAACTCGGCCGGGCGCATGCAGCGCCTGCTGCGCGACGTGCTGGACATCAGCCGCCTGCAGAACGGCCTGGGCATGGTCATGCACCAGGAAGACATCGACCTGGTGCAACTGGTGCAGCAGCTGATCGAGGAAGCCAAGGTGGGCTACCCCGACATGCAGCTCTCGCACGAACTGCCCGACACCTTGCGCCTGCATGCGGACCCCGGGCGCCTGTCGCAGCTGGTGTCCAACCTGTTGAGCAACGCCCGGCACCACGGCCGAGGCCAAGTGCATATACTGCTGCGCCAGGAGGAGGACGAGGCCGTGCTGCAGGTCAGCAACCCGGCACTGCCCATTCCGGCCGAGGATGTCGGCAACCTGTTCAACCCCTTCAAGCGCCAATCCCTGGCCAACCCGCGCAACCGCACCGGCATGGGCCTGGGGCTGTACATCGCGTCACAGATTGCCCAGAGCCATCGGGGCAGCATCGCCTACGGCCATGCCGACGGTCTGGTGATTTTCAGCGTCCATCTGCCGCTGCGCCCTTCGGCAGGTGAGTTGCCGGTCGCCACGGATCCGGCCTGAACACAGCGGCAAAAACCCTGCTGCCACCCTGCTGCCCGCTGGGTCAAAGCGGCACGCCGGGCTCGTCGCTAAGATGGCCCGGTTGTTCACAACGCCCCAAGGGCCACACCCTGTCGGGCTGGATCACTCATGAAGAAGTGTGTTTTGACCACCCTGGCCAGCGCCGTGCTGCTCGGCGCCTGCGCCGCTGGCGCACCGCCCGCCCCTGAAAAGGCACAGCCGCCCACTGGCCAGCTCGACAGCCAGGAGACCTTCGTCGTCTCGCGCCCGGTGGCCCCGCATGAGCCGGGCTTTGCCCAGGCCAAGGCCGATGCGCTGCGTGAGGCCGACCACTACTGCGCCTCGCTCAACAAGGGCCTGAAGGTTCAGGACACGGGCGAAGAGCGCCCGGCCCCCGGCAAACCGATCGAGCCCAAGTTCGAGGTGCGCTTCAGCTGCGTGGCCATCCCCGAGGCGGAGTAAACGCCAGCCTCAGGGCGCCGCTCGCTCAGTTCCAGCCGATCACTTCCAGCCCACGCTCCTGCACGCAGCGCGACACGAAGTTGCGGTAGATGGGGTTGGGCTTGTCATTGTTGAACGATTCGCTGACCGCGCCCGTGGCGGCGCCGGCCACCACGCCCTTGGCCGCGTTCTCGGCCACGCGCCCGATGCCGCCATTGAAGATGCCGGCCACGGCGCCCAGCGTGCCGCCCACGGCCGCACCGCGCGCGGCGCCACGGCCCACGGCGTTGTCCTCGATGCGCGGCGTGAGGCCCGCATCGATGGCCTTGCCTTCGCAGGCCTGCACCTGGGCCTGGGCCGCCTGCGAGCCCATGCGGTTGAACGCATCGTTGGGGTACAGCACGGGCCGCGCGGACGACGACTGCGGCCCGGTGCTGGCACACGCCGCCAGGCCTGCCACGGCAGCAATCACCAGGGCGCAGCGCGTGGCACGGGGCAGGACGGCGGACAAGACAGGCATACAGGACTCCGGTGGCAAAGGCGGGTGATCGATCGCCCGCACTATAGACCCAGCAGCCCTGCCGCTCTACCCCCTAAAAGGGGCCGCGGGATCACAGCCCCAGCAGGGCGTAGAACGCGTTGCTGATCGTGCTGAACAGGCCGATGCCGTTGGAGTTCTGCACCGTGCGCTGGGTCTCGTAGGCGCGCATCAGCGGCTTGGAGCTGTCCAGCAGGTTGTCGGTGAAGGCACCCACGTCCTTGATGCCGGCCTCCTTGATGGCCGTGCCGCTGAAGGTGGCCGTGGTCAGCGTGTGCGCCTTGAGAAAGTCGCGGCCATAGGGCACGTAGTAGCCGATGTTGGCGTGCGGCTTCATCGCATCCACCCAGGTGGCCACTTCCTTGGTCCACTTGGCGTTGAGCAGCGCATCGCGCTTGCTGCCCACGGGCGCGGCTTCGATCTCGGGGTAGAACTTGGTGTACGAGAACGACGAGTAGATCGCGTCGGCCTGGAACACCGCGTAGCCGAAGCGGTCCTGCGGGAAGACCTTGGCCAGGCCGGTGGTCAGGCTGCCCAGGTTGTCCACCGTGCCGGCGTTGGGGTAGGTGGCGATCATCTTGCTGGCCAGGCCGTCGTCACCGTCCAGGCCCCAGGTTTCGCGGATCTTGTTGTGCAGGTGCACGGACGGCGATTGCTCGGGCGAATCGGTGCGGTTGACCTGGAACAGCGGGCCCGAATCGGCCAGCAGCGCCGACTTCTTGGGCTGCACGGCCAGGCGCAGCAGGCCGTAGATGCCGGTAGAGCCCGCACCACCGGCCGAGAAGCCCGTCACCAGCAGGTGGTCGGGCTTGGCCATGTAGCGGCCCATCCAGTTGGCCAGGGCCTCACCGTTCTTGAAGCCCTTGTGGTGGTAGGTGATGGGCTTGGTCGGGTCGGCATCACCGTACAGGTTGATCTTGTTGCCGGTGTGCACGTCGCCCGTGCAGTAGGGCACGTAGATGATGTTCCAGCTCTGTGTCTGCACCTTCTGCAGCGGGTGTACGCGGGCGGTGAAGGGCGTGATCCAGCCAAACAGGGCCAGGCCGCCGCCGCTCATGTAGTTGGCCGCGACACCGTTGTAGTTGGTGGCGCCCAGCACACCGTCCTTCATCTGGCAGGAGTTCTGGCCCCAGCAGGCGCCACCGCCTTCGAACATGACGACCGTCTTGTTCTTGTTGGCGGTGTCGGTGGAGCGGTTGACGAAGAAGCGGTAGGGCGTACCGTTGCCGCAGCTCGCGCCGGTGGAAGCCGGCATCTCGATGGATTCCCACTTCATGAAGGCCGTGGGCGCAGGGCCGACGTTGCCGGTGGTGTTGGGCGCCCAGGGGGTGGCTGCGGCCATGGCCCCCGAAGCGGCCACCAAGGCGGATATCGAGGCAGCCAGGCCCAGGGCGGTGGGCAGCAATGCGGTCGAGGCGGAACGGGTCATGGGGCGTCTCCGGTTGTTCACAGGCGTATGTGCCCGGAGTATCCAACCCTCGTTTCACGTTACCCATCGGGACTAACCTGACACCAATCCGAGGGGAGCAGCGGGTGGCCCCGCTTGACGGTGCGGTGATGTCGCGAACAGCACCGGCGCGCGTCGCCGGCAACCCCTTTCAGAACTGGGCGTCGGCAGGGACTGGTGTGAGCGCGGGGGTGTAGGTGTCCAGGAAGGTGCCGGGCATGCGCCGCACGCGGCCCTCGGCGATGTCCACGCACACATAGTGCGTCTCGGCGCGGAACACGGTTTTGCCATCGGACACGCGCACGAACTGGAAGCGGCGGTGCAGCGTCAGCCGATCGACATGGGTGATCCAGGTGCCCAGGCGCAATTGCTCGCCAAAGCGCGTGGCGGCCTCGTAGCGCAGGCGGTGCTCATGCACGACCAGGCCGTGGGCATGGGCCTCGTAGTCGGCCGGGCTCAGGCCCAGCTGCACGGAGTGGGCCCAGGCCACATCCTCCAGCCACGTCAGGTATACGACGTTGTTGGTGTGGCGCATCATGTCGATGTGCTCGTCGCCCACCGTCACGTCGATGGTGAAGGGGGCGGGCAGATCCCAGGTCGGTGTGCTGTCCATGCGGGCATTGTCACCCGGGCCAAGCCTGGGGCCTGCCTGAGCGCATGGCAAGCCCCTGCGGCGCGCTCAGGCCTTGCCGCGTGGTGGTTCGTCGTCATCCGGGAAAGCGTCATCGGGGAAGTCGTCCTCGACACGGCCTTGTGGTGATGGCGCAGGGGTGGGTGATGCCGTGGCCACCACTACCGGTGCTTCGGTGGCCTTGGCAGTCGATGCAGGGGCCTTCTCCGTCGCATCGCCCGGTTTGCCCTTCTTCTCGGGCCAATAGCCCCCGGCGCTGAAGCGCTCCCAGCCCCAGCGGATCCAGCGCAGCATCGAAGCGGCCAGCCACAGGGCCCACAGCAGCATCAGCACGCGGTACATCAGCACCGGCATGGACACCACCCAGGCCGAGGCCGTGGACTGCGCAAAGCGGTCGGCGTACCAGCGCAGGTGCGAAGCGTCCGAGCCGTTGCCCAGCACCATCAGGTCGGGGTAGCCGAGCAGGCCCACGCGCACGGTTTCGAGCAGGGTGCCGGCCGCGATCAGCCCCCACAGCGCCAGCAGCACCTGCGCGGCCTTGAAGCTGCGCGGCCCCAGCTGCGGGCCCCAGCGGCCACGGGCCTCCAGCACCAGGAACCAGCCCACCACCACCGCCAGCCCAGCCAGCGACATCTGCGCCACGCCCAGACCCAGCAGCACCCAGGCCACCGCACCCAGCGGGGAGCCCTGCCAGCGGCCCAGCGCGATGCCCACCGCCACGATCACCAGCAGCACGCCCCAGAACAGCACGGCCGGCCCCACCGCCGGGCCGCCCACGGCCAGCACGACGCGGTCTTGCGGTACATGGATGCTGACGCTGTCGTTCACACCGGCGGCGCCCAGGTTCAGGCGCGAGCTGACGAAGCGGGGGCCCATGCCACGCGCTTCGCGCCAATCCACACGCAGTTGGTGCGCGCCCGGCGTGACGGGCACCATCAGCACGCCCTTAGCCAGCTGCAAGGGCAACTGCTGCCCGTCCACCCACACGCCCAGCAGCTCGGCCCCCTGGGGCAGTTCGACCCGGTGATTGCCGCCCTGGCTGGAACGCAGACTCACCTGCGCGGACACATCGGTGGCGCGTGCGCCGGGGGTGACATCGGTGCGCGCCTGGTCGATGGTGAAGGTCTGGCCGGCCACCCCGGCAGGGCGGCTGACCTGGATCACGACCTGCTCGCCCGGCCAGGGCTGCCAGGTGGGCAGCCAGCGGCCTTCGGCATGGTGCACCACGGGCGCGATGCCTGACAGATCCGTGTGCCACTGCGTGGAGGCATCCAGCGTCCAGACCTCGATCTGGTTGGGCTCAGGCGTGCTGTCCAGCACCAGGCGCGGACCGAACGCCAGCGTGCTGCTGAAGCCGGCGGATTCGCCTGCGCCCAGCAGCACCGTGGCCACACCCTGCTCCACCTGCACGGCTTCATCGTTGACGGATTCGCCCGGCGCCAGGCGCACGCGCACACGCACCGGCGCCAGGCTGGGGGCCACCCGCTCGATGCGGGTCTCGATCGTCCAGCGCAGGCCCAGGTGCACGGTGCGCTGCACCCGCACGAACGGCGGCAGGGCATCGCGCTGGGTGCCGCCATCCGAACTGGCGGAAGCCACCTGCGCACGCGACAGGCTCAGCGCACCGCTGGCCTGACCGCGGCTGTCCAGGCCGGACAGCGTCCAGCCCTCGGCCTGGGCGCGCACCTCGCGCACAGGCAGCGGCAGCGCGATGTCCACGCTGGCGGCCTGGCCGGCATCGCCCTCCAGCACGACTTGGTGCACGCCACGCGGCAAGGCCACCCACAGGGCGCCACTGCCATCGCGGCGGGCCGTGGCCGTGCGGCCATCCACGGTGATTTGTGAGGGCCGCCATGCACCGCCCTGCCCGGGCAAGGGCACGGCCACATCGGCCAGGGCATGCACCTCCAGGCGCAGCTGGATGCGCTCGCCCTGCGCGACCACCAGCAGGCGGGCGATGTCGGCGCAGCGGGGCATGCAGTCGGGTGCGGCGGTGAGGCGGTCACGCAGCTCATCGAGCACGCTGGTGGAAGGGGTCGTCGGCCCGGCCTCGGCATCGTTGGCAGCGTCGTCTGCCGGCACGGCGGCCGGCGCTACGGGCTTGGCCGCGGGCGATGCGGCCCAGGCGGAAGCCGGCGCCAGCCCCATCGCCAGGGCTGCGGCCACGCTGCAGGTCAGA
>CALAKR010000392.1 GCA_937923225.1 uncultured Aquabacterium sp.
GGGGTGGCAAGGTGCCCAGGTCGGTGTGGCTCTCGGCCGGATCATGGAAATCGGAACCACGCGAGGCCAGCAGCCCGAACTCCTGGGCCATGTCGGCGTATTTGAGGTACTCGGCCGGCGTGTGGCTGCCGGTGACCACCTCGACGCCCTGCCCGCCCAGGGCCTTGAACTCGGTGAACAGGGCGAACTCTTCGTTCGGCGTGAAATCGTACCGGCCCGGGTGCGCGATCACGGCGATGCCACCGGCACCCGTGATCCACTTCAAGGCATCGGAGAGCGTGGCCCAGCGGTGCTCGACATAGCCGGGCTTGCCTTCCGTGAGGTAGCGACGAAACACCTCATGGGTGTCCGAGCAGAAGCCGGCTTCCACCAGGTAACGGGCGAAGTGTGTACGCGAGATCAGATCCGGGTTGCCCACGAACTTCAGCGCGCCTTCGTAGGCACCAGGGATGCCGGCACGCTCCAGCCCGGCGGCCATGTCACGGGCGCGCCGTTCACGGCCACCGCGCGTGTGCGCCAGCCCCTGCACCAAAGATGCGTCGTCAGCGTCGAAGCCCAGGCCCACGATGTGCACGGTCTGGTGGATGAAGGTGACCGAGATCTCGGAGCCCGTGAGGTAACCCATGCCGTGCTGTGCCGCAGCCGCACGCGCACGCGCCTGCCCGCTCACTTCATCGTGGTCGGTCAGCGCCCACAGATCCACACCATTGCGACGCGCGCGCTCGGCCACCGCCTCAGGCGTCAGCGTGCCGTCAGACACACTGGAGTGGCAATGGAGATCGGCGTTGAGCATGGAAACGGCCCCGCAGGTTGACGCAGCGCTTCTATTGTAGGAAATGCAGGCCCGGGTTCACGGCCGGGCCGGGCAAGCCCTCAGCAAACAGAGCCTCAGCGCATGGAGCGGCCCCAGGCGTCGATGCTGGCCTGGGTGAGCTCGCACACGAGCTTGTCGTCGATGGGCTGGCGGTAGCGGAACTTCACGTGGCGCATGCCCTTGCCGGCGCCTTGCAGTTCAGGAAAATCGCCCAGCAGCAACACGCCGTTGAAGACCTGGAGGTGGGCATTGGCCTTGAACATCACGATGGCCAGCAGGTTGTCGCCATCGTTGGTGAAGACCAGGTTGCCCCACTTCACTTCGGGACGCAGCTGGGGAGCGGTGGCAAGGATGGCCTTCTGGATCGCTTGAGCGGTTTCGCGCTGCTCAGGGCGGACACTGTCGTAGAAGGCGTTGATCAGCGCAGGGGATTGCAGGGGTCGGCGCATGGGGGATAGGCCCAAACAAAAAGGTACTACAAGAGGGTTGATACGTGACCACCCCCTCCCTGAAGGCACCGTCGGCGCGCTTCCGTGTGGTCACACAGCGTGTGATCTGGATATCGGCTTTTTGTTCTTGAACTGCCGACAAATTTGTCGGCAGTGCGCCAATTAACCAGCCTTCGCGTGCCATACGGCACTCAACACCAACTCGAATCCTACCTCACCCAGGGGGGCTTCACATCCTTGAAATGAGTGCCTTTGTTGCTTTATCGGGCTTGATCATTCAGGTTTTGGGCAGGGTAACGCCCCGCTGGCCCTGGTATTTGCCACCACGGTCGCGGTAACTGGTCTCGCAAACCTCGTCGCTTTCGAAGAACAGCACCTGGGCACAGCCTTCACCGGCGTAGATCTTGGCCGGGAGCGGCGTGGTATTGCTGAACTCGAGCGTCACATAGCCTTCCCATTCGGGCTCGAACGGCGTCACGTTGACGATGATGCCGCAGCGGGCATAAGTGCTTTTGCCCAAACAGATCGTGAGCACGCTGCGTGGAATGCGGAAATATTCCACGGTGCGGGCCAGCGCAAAACTGTTGGGCGGGATGATGCAGACATCGCCCTTGAAATCGACAAAACTCTTTTCGTCGAAATTCTTCGGGTCCACCACGGTGGAATGGATGTTGGTGAAGATCTTGAATTCGTTGGCGCAGCGGATGTCATAACCGTAGCTGCTGGTGCCGTAGCTCACGATCTTCTGGCCATCAGCGGCCGCTCTGACCTGGCCGGGCTCGAAGGGTTCGATCATGCCGTGCTCTTCGGCCATGCGGCGGATCCAGCGGTCTGACTTGATGCTCATGCGTGCTCCTTAACTGGCCGCTATTGTCCCCGATCCTGGGCGGTGCCTGGCGCATGCCCGCAAGCGACCTCGGCAAGACCGCCTCCAGCGAGGTGGCCCCAAAGCGGGGCGTCCGAATTGGCATGGTTTTCGCATGCTGAGGCGGCACAAAAATGTGGCGCCCAACATCAGGGCGACCGCGCCGATAGCTGAGGTTCACTTCAATGAGTTCGTTCAAGACGTTCCTGCAATCAGGACACGGGCCGACCCTGTTCGCCTCCTTCCTGTATTTCGCTTTCTCCTGCTGCATCTGGGTGCTCAACGGCGCCATGGCGCCCTTCATCACGGAAGAGTTCAACCTCACGCCGGCAGAGAAGGGGCTGATGCTCTCCATCCCCATCTTCGCGGGGGCGCTGATGCGCTTCCCGCTGGGCTTGCTGGCGCAGTACATCGGCCGAAAGAAGGCCACGCTGGTGGAGATGGCCCTGATCGCCGTGGCCATGCTGTACGGCTACTTCGCGGTCAAGTCCTTCAACGACCTGCTGGCCATGGGCGTGCTGCTGGGCATCGCCGGCGCCAGCTTCGGGGTGGCGCTGTCGCTGGGCTCGGGCTGGTTCCCGCCTCGGCACAAGGGGCTGGCTATGGGCTTGGTGGGCGCGGGCAATGTGGGCACGGCGGTGTCCGTGCTGATCGCGCCGCCGCTGGCACAGGCCTTCGGCTGGCAGACGGTCTACGGCCTGGCCGCCCTGGCCATCTGCCTGCCCATGCTCGTGATGATAGTGTTCGCCAAGGAGCCGCCCGATGTGGATTCGCACGCCAGCTTCCGCGAGCACATCGCCTGCCTGTTCGAGAAGGATGGCTGGGCCTTCAGCCTGATCTACGGCATCACCTTCGGTGGCTTCATCGGGTTGACGACCTTCCTGCCCACCTACTTTTACGACCAGTTCCACGTGAGCAAGGTCGAAGCGGGGCAGCTCACCATGCTGGCCGCCTTCATGGGCGCTGCGCTGCGCATCTTTGGGGGCTGGATGTCTGACCGATGGGGCGGCATCAACATGCTCACGGGCGTATTGGTCATCGTGGTGGTGACCTTGGTGGCCTGCGGTGGCGTGAGCGAAAGCCTGGCCGCCACGACCCTGCTGTTCATGGTGTGCTTTGCGGCACTGGGGGCCGGCAATGGCGCCCTGTTCCAGTTGGTGCCGCTGCGCTGGCCCGCCTCCACCGCCGTGGCCGGCTCCATGATCGGTGAGATCGGCGCGCTGGGCGGTGGCCTGGTGCCCAATGCGATGGGCCTGTCCAAGCAGTACTTTGGCTCGTACTTCTATGGCTTCGTGCTGTTCGCAGGCCTGGCCGTGGCGGTGCTGCTGATGATGCGTGTGATGCAGCTCCGCTGGACACGGACCTGGGCGGAAAAGGGTGGGCGCGCCAGGGTTGCATCCCACCATGCGCAGGCCAGCGCGCATCGCCAGCCCTCCGTGACGCCCTCGGCGGCCACGCGCGGCAAGCTCTGATTCCAAGTGTTGCAAGCGGGCGCTTTCACAAGAAGCGCCCGGCATCCCCGCCATCCGCGGGATGAACCGGGCTGCTCCCTCGGCTGCCCGGTTTTTTTGCGCCCTGATCTCAGCGGCTGGGCAGGAAGATCAGCCAGTAAAGCAACAACAGGTTGAACAACACGGAGATCGCCAACGCCACCTTCCAGATGGCCTGCGGATCACGCGTCATCAAGGGTGTACCGCCGGGGGCCTGCAAGGGCCGGGAGGCGCCCCGCTCCAGGGCCAGCAGAAACTCTTCGGCGGTTTCGAAGCGCTGGCGGGGATCACGTGCCACGGCCTTGAGCACGATGTGGTCCAGCCAGATGGGCACGTCGGGCCGCCTGCGCGAAGGGGCCTGGGGGTCACGCCGGTACCGGCCGGTCTGGTAGGGCTCGATCTCGCCGTAGGGCAGGTGCCCGGTCAGCCACTGGTAGAGCGTCACGCCCAGCGCGAACAGGTCACTCTGCGGCGTGGCCTGCGAGAGTTCCGGGTCATCGGACCACTGCTCCGGGTTGATGTAGCTGGGGGTGCCGGCATGCAGGGCGCGCAGCGATTTGGGCTCCTGCCCCGAGAGCGCGACGCCCAGGTCCAGCAGGCGCCACAGGCCATCGGCACCAAGATGGACATTGTCGGGTTTGACATCGCGGTGGATCACACCGATCTGGTGCAACCGCCCCAGGGCACGGCAGATGGCGCTGGCGCCTTCGACGATCTCGGCCACGGCAAAACGGCGCTCCGGCAGCAGTTCATGCAAGGCCTTCCCTTCGATCCATTCGAAGAGCGCATAGAAGTAAGTGGGCTCGTCGCGCTCGATGCAGCGCACCAGGCCCCGGGCACCCCGCTCGGTGGCACGGGCGCTGAGCCAGGCCTCGTGGGCCAGCATGGCGCGTTCCTCCGGATCGCTGGCGCGGGCTTCGTGCAGCGTCTTGAGTGCCAGCAGTGCACCGTTTCGCCGGTCTCTCACCTTGTAGAGGCGGTGCACGCCGTTGCTGGCCACTTGCGCCATCACGGCGAGGTCATCGAGCACATCGCCTTCGCTCAGGCGCTGCGGCACCGGCAGTTGGCGGGCTCGTCGCTGGGCGTCGTCCTGCAAGGCAGCTGCCAGGCCTAGAACACGGATCACCAGGGCCGTGGCGTTGTCACGGCTGCCCGCAGCCAGGGCCTTGTCCACCAGGGCCTGGCTGGCCTCCTGCGCCGTGCCCTGTGCCGCAATGGTGGCGATCTGGGCGCGCTTGAGTGCGCCGTGCACCCCATCGCTGGTGAGCACGAAGATGTCGCCGATCTGCACGTCGCCTTCGCTGTGGTCGACGCGGACGGCGTCTTCCATGCCCACGGCCCGCGTCAGGCCGTTCTGGAAAGCGCCGGAGCCCATGCAGTGATCCTGCGTGAGCAAGGCGCACTCGCCAGCCCTGATCAGCCAGGCCCGGGTGTCGCCCACATGGGCCAGGGTGTAGCCGTGCCCGCGCAGCACCAGGGCTGTCAGGGTGGTCATGCCCAGGGGCTGGTCCTTGAAGGGATGGCGGCGGCGGTTGTGGTCGGCCAGCCAGGCGTTGCAGGTGCCGATCAGCCGATCCAGCGCGACGGAGGTGTCCCAGGTGGGCGGGGTGGCGTGGTAATCCCCAGTGATGGTGAGCACCGCCGTCTGTGCGGCCTCCAGGCCTCCGCCCCCACTGCTCACGCCATCGGCCAGGGCGGCGATCACGCCGTGCGCCTCATGTTGGGGCGTGGGGCGCACCACGGCGGCGAAATCTTCCAGGCGCTCACGCGGGCCACGCTCGCTGGCGTGCCCGATGTCCAGATCGAAACTCATGTGTTGTCGAAACCCTCAGAGCGGAAATGCACGACGTTGGTGCATTTCTCATGTCTACGTGCAGTGGTTACGCAAGAAATCTGCCCGAAAACCCCATTCCTGGCATAGCCAGGCCGGTGGCCCCACGGCGGTGCGTGTCCGCAATGCTGGCCTTCAAATTGCTTCGTGCGCGATACAACGATTCCTATAGTCCGCTGACGGAGCCTCAAGGCATGAAGAAGATGAAACTGGTGATGGTGGGCAACGGCATGGCCGGTGTCCGCACACTGGAAGAGCTGTTGAAGGTCGCGCCCGATCTCTACGAGATCACCGTGTTCGGTGCAGAACCGCACCCCAACTACAACCGGATCATGCTCTCGCCCGTCCTGGCGGGCGAGCAGACGATCGACGAGATCATTCTCAATCCGGTGCAGTGGTATGCCGACCATGGCATCACGCTGCATCTGAACAAGAAGGTCGTGCGCATCGATCGCACCCGGCGCCTGGTGGTGGCGGAAGACGGCACCGAGGCCCACTACG
>CALAKR010000393.1 GCA_937923225.1 uncultured Aquabacterium sp.
CTCAAACGCAAGCTGATGAAATACATCCGTCACTACAACAAGCAACCCAAGCCGGTGAAGTGGAAGTACTTTGATCCGACGAGACGAATCACTCCCGATTCAATCGTTACAGGTCACTACTACCCGTTCATGCTGCAGCCGTACAAGGCCAAGCGAGCGCTGCTGTTCCAGTGCCTGGATGCGTTGGCGCTCAAGTCTTCATCGCCGGACGACTCCTTGCTCGGCGCGATGATGTGGATTCGCCAGTTCCGCACCAGCCACAAGGAATACGTCCCCCGACACACGGGCATCGTGCCGCTGGATCTGAGCTGGCTTGGCGATGCGAAGTGGCGCCGTTTGATTGAAGACGACGACCCGCATTCCGGGCTGGTTAACCGCAAGTACCTGGAGCTGTGCGTCTTCAGCCATGTCATGAACGAGCTGAAGTCGGGCGATTTGTACGTGGAGAACAGCGGCCAGTACGACGATTACCGCGATCGCCTGGTGAGCTGGGAGACGTTCGATGCGGAGATCGCTGCCTATGGCGACATGGTGGGCTTGCCGGTGGAGGCTCAAGAGTTCATCGCCGATCAGAAGGCGCAGCTGATTGCGATGGCGCAACAGGTCGACGAACGCTTCCCGGACAATGAACACGTATCGATTGCCGACGGCGGCTTGATCCTTCGACGTGCCGAGAAAGCATCGCCGCCCGAAGGCCTGCCCGAAGTCGACCGGGCCATCACCGATTCCATGGCGACGATGAGCATCCTGGACGTGCTCACGGAGACTGAGCGCTGGTTGGACTTGCACAAGCAATTCGGTCCGCTGTCGGGCTTTGAATCCAAGATCGACGATCCTCGCAAGCGTTTCCTCACCACGCTGTTCTGCTATGGCTGCAACCTGGGCCCGACGCAGACGGCGGCCTCGGTCAAGGGCCTCTCCCGAAAGCAGGTGGCGTGGCTGAACCTGCATCACGTCACCGAGGAGCGGCTGGACAAGGCGATCTTCAAGGTGGTCAACGCCTACAACCGCTTCGCGCTCCCACAGTTCTGGGGCAGCGGCAAGAGCGCCTCGGCAGACGGCACCAAGTGGAACGTGTACGAGCAGAACCTGCTGTCGGAATACCACATCCGATACGGCGGTTATGGCGGCATCGGCTACTACCACGTGTCCGACATGTACATCGCGCTGTTCAGCCACTTCATCCCCTGCGGCGTGTACGAGGCCGTGTACATCCTCGATGGCCTGGTCAGGAACGAGTCGGACATCCAGCCCGACACGCTGCACGGGGACACGCAGGCGCAGAGCACGCCGGTTTTCGGCTTGTCGCACCTGCTGGGCATCCAGCTGATGCCGCGCATCCGCAACGTGAAGGACCTGGTGTTCTTCAGGGCGGAGGCCGGCGTGCAGTACAAGCACATCCAGAGCCTGTTCCGAGGCACGATCGACTGGGAGCTGATCCGGGTGCACTACCGCGACATGCTGCGGGTGGCGGTGTCGATCAAGATGGGCCAGATCACGCCCTCGATGATCCTTCGGCGCCTGGGCACCTACAGCCGCAAGAACAAGCTGTACTTCGCGTTCAAGGAACTGGGTCGGGTTATTCGCACACGCTTTCTGCTGAACTACATCAACGATGTCGAGCTGCGCAAGCAAATCCACGCCGCCACGAACAAGAGCGAGGAGTTCAACAACTTCGTGAAGTGGCTCTTCTTCGGCGGGGAAGGGGTGATCGCCGAGAACGTTCGCCACGAGCAGCGCAAGATCATCAAGTACAGCCACTTGGTGGCGAACATGGTGATCCTGCACAACGTGCAGTGGATGTCGCGCAAGCTCAAGGAACTGCAGGCCTCGGGGTACCCGGTTGGCGAGCCAGTGCTGCGGGGCTTGTCGCCATACCGCTTTGCCCACATCAACCGGTTCGGCGACTACATGCTGGACGTTGATCGGGCCGTCGATCCGATCGACTTTGGGATCAAATTTTCCTGACGCGCCAACGACTTACGGTCGTTCCTGCGAAGAATTCACGAATCCCGGCCGACCCTCTACATGACACACAACTGCAACGCCTCCACGGTGTTCGAGGCCTTCCACACAGGCCTCGCGGTGGAAGTGCTTTCCGACGCAACAGGCTCACTGAGCTACGAAAATGCTGCCGGCAGCGCGAGCGCGGAAGAGATTCATCGCGTCTTCGGCGTGGTGTTTCACAGCAACTTCGCCGCCGTGAGCACAACGGCCGATTGGCTGGCGGCGCTGAGCGCAGGCCAGCCTCTGCCCAAGGACAACGTGCTGATGTCCAACCAAAGGGCCCGTACCCGGCACGGCTGAGCCCAAAAGCCGTCGCTCGGACTTCCAGGCACCGATCCCGGGCTTACCCCTGGCCTACTCCCGGCGCGTGGGGTACTGCCTGGGCGCAAAGAAGCTCAATCCGTTTGAATTACGCCAAATCCTTCTCGCTGGCGCGCGCCCAGGCTGTTTTAACATGGGCCCCATTCAACGATGGTGCACACCCTGCTGACCACGACAGCCCATGCATGACGGATTGACCTCGAGCCCCCAGGCCTACGTGGAGCCCGGGGCAGCCGACACCGGGACCTCTGGCCCGGCGCTGCGTGCGCTCGTGGACAAGACGCTGGCCGATGGCTTTGCCTGGTTGCGCTTCCCTGCCCCGCTTGAGGGCCGCTTCCTGGCGGACACCGCCGCCAGCCGTCTGCGCACCCTGCTCATCGCCGGCACGCTGGTGGGCCTGGTGCTCAACCTGTTTCTCATCTCCGACCAGGCGATGCTGCCCGATGTGTTCGGGCAGGCCGTGTTGTGGCGAACCTGGGTATTGACGCCTGTTTGCCTGGCTGGTGCCTGGATGATGAGTCGCCTGCCCTTCCCCTGGCTGCGGGAGCTTCTGGCCGTGTCGGCCGGTGTGCTGGCCTCACTGGTTCACGTCTACCTGGCGTCGATCAGCCAGAGCCCGCATTCGGCCGCGTACATGACCGGCCTGACCATGGTCATTCTCTACAACAATGTGTTCGTGCGCTGCCGTTTCTGGCTGGCTGTGCCTTCCACGTTGGCAGTGCTGCTGATCTACCTGGCCTCCCTGTGGCTGGTGCAGAACCACTCGCTCCAGTTGTCTGTGTCCATCGGGCTGGTGCTGTTTGCCACCGCCCTGTTCACGCTCTACAACCTCTACACCCTGGAGCAGGAAGAGCGGCACAACTACCTGATGACCTTGCGGCAACGCCTGCTCAAGCAGGAGCTGACCCACGCCAACCAGGAGCTCGAGCGGGTAGCCCGCTACGACGGTCTGACCCAGGCGGCCAACCGCCGCCACTTCGACGAGTTCCTGTCGCACCTTTGGGATCGGGCCAAGTCCACGCAAGGCCATGCCTTGTCGATCATCATGATCGATGTGGACCACTTCAAGGCCTACAACGACCACTATGGTCACCCAGCGGGCGACGCCTGCCTGGTGCAGGTGGCCGACGCGGTGCAGCGCTGCCTGCGGCGCCCTGGTGATCTGGTGGCCCGCTACGGAGGCTAAGAGTTCATCGCCGTGCTCAACCGGGCACCGCTGGAGCAGGCACTGGCTGCGGCCGAGCGTGTCCGTGAAGCGATCGAGGCCTTGAACCTGCCCCATGAGGCGCCGATCACCCACGGGCGGGTCACAGCCAGTATCGGCGTCGCCACCCTCCTCCCTGGCGAATGCCAGACATCGGCGGAGCGCCTGATTGCCCTGGCCGACGAGGCCCTCTACCAGGCCAAGAATCGGGGCCGCAACCGCGTGTGGCCGGATCCGGCAACTCATGCAGCGCAGCCATCCGCACCGCCACTCGGCCCTGAGGCCGCAGCACCATGTTGAGCCTGGCCAAGAACGCGCCTGACCAGTTGCTCGCGCCTGGCAGCGATCTGCGCGCACTGATCGACAGGGGGCTGAAATCATCCTTCTGGCAACTGCGTCTGCCCGAAGGGCTGGAGCGGCAATACCTGTCCGATTCCATCGAGGCACGCGTGCTGCACACCCAGCGCGCAGGCTGGTTCGCGCTGTTCGTCTTCAATGCCTTCCTGGTGGTGGACTGGCTGATGGCCGCGGATGTCTTCTGGCAGAGCGTGCTGATCCGGATCGGGGTGTTCTCACCACTTGGCATGGCCATTTTGCTCAATGCCGAACGGCTGGTTCGTACTGGAAAGACCAGGGATTGGGTCAGCGTCTCCGACTGGATGAGTCTGCTCAGCGGCTGGGCCGCTGCGCTGTCGCTGGCGGTGATCCTGTGGATGAGCCACAGTCCCTGGGTCCACTACTGTCACGCCGGTTTCCTGGTGATTGTGATCTACGGCAATTTGGTGCAAAAGCTGCGCTTTCCCTTTGCGATCGTCTTCTCTGCCGGGGTTTTGGCTGTTCACGGCGCAGGGGTGGCACTGACCGCCAACTTTCCACCAGCCATCCGGATGGCCATGGTGCTGATGCTGCTGGTCACGGTGTCGTTCACGCTGGTGGCCAACTACCTGCTGGAGCGCGCCACCCGCAGGCGCTACCTGCTGGCACAGCGAGATGCGCAGATGGTCGATGAGCTGAGTGCGCTCAATGCGCAACTGCAGCGCCTGTCCAGATCCGATGTGCTGACCGGCGTGGCCAATCGGCGCCATTTTCAGGCCCATCTGCAGGAGGCCGTCTCACGCACCCGGGGCAGTGATGCTGCGCTGTCCTTGCTCATCATGGATGTGGACCACTTCAAGGCCTACAACGATCGTTACGGTCACCCTGCCGGCGATGAGTGTCTGCGTCAGGTGGCCCTGGCGCTGCAAGGCGACCTGCGTCATCCGGCGGACATGGTGGCCCGCTTTGGCGGAGAGGAGTTCGTGGTCGTGATGCAGGAGGCTGACGAGGCCGCCGCGTTGATCGCTGCCGAGCGCCTGCGCCAGGCCGTTGAAGCGCTGCACATGAGGCACGAGGGATCTGAATGCAGCGCCGTGGTGACGGTCAGCGTGGGCACGGCCACGCTGTGCCCCCGTGGAGAGGCCGCGGTGGCAGACCGGCTGCTGTCCCATGCCGACCGCGCCCTGTACGAGGCCAAGCGCGGGGGGCGCAACCAGGTTCGCGCCTACCGCCACGCCTGATCAACCCAGGCCAGTACTTGAAGGTGTAATCACCTGCCCGGTGACAGGCACCGGATCCAGGTGGGTCATCAGGTCGAGCACCGGCAGATCGCGCATCACACGGTCGCGGGCCAGAACGCTGATGTCATGGCCCTGCTTCACGCTGAGCGATTCGTCCACATCCAGGTGCGCATCGACCACGATCATGTCGCCCATCTTGCGGGTGCGCAGATCATGCACGCCCAGCACCCCGGGCGTGCCTTCCAGCACCCGCCGGATCTCCGCCACCTGTTCGTCCGACGCAGCGCGGTCCATCAGGTCATTGAGCGCATTCCATCCGAAGCTCAGGCCCATGCGGCCGACGATGAGGCCCACGATGAGCGCCGCAACAGGGTCCAGCAAGGGCAAGCCGGCCAAGCTGCCGCCGATGCCCAGCGCCACCACCAGGGACGATGCCGCATCCGACCGCGCATGCCAGGCATTGGCCGCCAGCATGCTGGAGCGCACGCGCTGCGCCACGGCCAGCAGGTAGCGGAACAGGCCTTCCTTGCAGACCAGCGTCAGGGCGGCCACCGCCAGGGCCACGCCATGGACAGGCTCCGGCGGCTCGGCGCCCGTCAGCTTGAGCACGGCCTGCCAGAGCATCCCCACCGACACGCTCAGAAGCAGCAGCCCCAGGGCCAGCGAGGCAGCAGTTTCAAAGCGGCGGTGCCCATACTGGTGATCGGCATCGGCCTCCTTGTGGCTGTGGCGGTTGGCCAGCAACACCACGAAATCAGACAGCAGATCGGACAGCGAGTGCAGGCCATCGGCCACCAGGGCCTGGGAGCCGGCCCACACCCCGGTGATCACCTGCGCCACCGTCAGCACGATGTTGACCACGACACTGACCAGCGTGCTGCTGCGCGCCGCCCGCTGTCGTTCCGCGGATTGCAAGGCTTTGGCTTCGTGGCCCTGAGGGCCGGGGTTCATGGTGACCAAGCGAGATCCTCAATGACGGCCATGGGAGCGCGGCACATGGTGTGCATGCCCCTGCCCGCTGCCCGATGCCGCATCCCCCTGATGCACCGCGGCCTGGCTCAAGCCTTCCAGGATGCCGCAAGCGCCGCTGCCTTGGGGCGCCTGGCATTGGCTGCGCAGGGTGCGCAACTGCTGCTCCAGCGCCTTGAGCTCGCCGATGCGGTGCGCCACATGGTCGATGTGTTCGTCGAGTACGCGATTGACCTCGCCGCAATCATCCTGAGGGGCATCCTTGAAGCGCAGCAGCACGCGGACCTCATCGAGTGCCATGTCGAGCGAGCGGCAATGGCGGATGAAGGCCAGCCGCGCAACGTGGTCTTCACCGTAGATGCGGTAGTTGCCGCTGCTGCGCGCCGGGGCCGGCAACAGGCCTTCGCGCTCGTAGAAACGGATGGCTTCGACAGACGTGCCCGTGGCCAAGGAGAGTTCACCGATCTTCATGGCTTGACTCTACACCCACTACAGGGTTTCCAATGCAGACATGGACACCAACACCCTGCCCCGCAAGCCCGTGCAACGAACGTTCCGCATTGCCACCATGGACTGCCCGGTGGAAGAGCGTGAGATCCGCCAGGCACTGGAGAACGTGCCCGGTATCCAGTCCCTGCGTTTTCAGCTGGCCGCCCGCACCCTGGGCATCACCGCAGCGGACGACACGCTAACGCAAGCACTGGAGGCCATCCGGGCGGCCGGGTTCGATCCCAAGCCCGTGAGCGCACTGGCAGCGGTGCAGGTGGTCGCCGCAGCGCCGCAAGCCCAGGCGGGCAACGCGTGCTGCTCCGGGCACGACCATTGTGGCGACAACAAGGCTACGGTTGAACATCAGCACGCCCATGCTCACCCATCATCGGCAGGCGAGCTCCATGAGCATGCGCACGAGCCCTCCGGCGCCAGTGGGCTGACCCGGCTGATCGCGGCACTGGTGATGGCCTTGGTGGCGGAAAGCATCCACTACTTCGCTCCTGAGACGATGCTGTTCGAGGGCTTGAGCCTGGCCACGGCGGCACTGGCCATCGCGCTGTCCGGTCTGGACACTTACACCAAGGGGCTGGCCGCGCTGCGCCGGGGCAAGCTCAACATCAACGCGCTGATGACGGTTGCCGTGACAGGCGCCTTCCTGATCGGCCAATGGCCCGAGGCGGCCATGGTGATGGCCCTGTATGCCATCGCGGAGCTGATCGAAGCCCGATCGGTGGACCGCGCACGCAACGCCATCCAGGGGCTGCTGGACTTGGCGCCAGCGCAAGCCCATGTCGCGCAACCCGATGGTTCCTGGGCCGATGTGCCCGCCGCTGACGTGCCCTTGCAGGCCCTGGTGCGCGTACGCCCCGGCGAACGCCTGCCGCTGGATGGCGTGGTCACCGAAGGCCGCAGCTCGGTAGACCAGGCCCCCGTGACGGGTGAAAGCCTGCCCGTGGACAAGGCCCCGGGCGACCAGGTGTTCGCCGGCACGGTCAACCAGGCAGGGGAGCTCACCTTCCGCGTGACCGCGCAGGCTGATTCCCCCTATCGCCTGACACCCGATGATGCGATGCGCATTCGTGTGCGCAACGATGAAGGCGAAATGGTGCCGATTGGCTCCGTTGCGACGCCGCAAGATATTTCAGGCCCAAGCC
>CALAKR010000394.1 GCA_937923225.1 uncultured Aquabacterium sp.
GAGCCTGCGCACCTACCTGCACGGGCCGATCTCGGCGCCGCCGGGGTGGCTGATGGGCCTGAAGGACGGCATGGTGTCTCGCGTGCTGGGGGCCATGCACCGCGAGCCTGCCCACGATTGGCAACTGGTGGAACTGGCCAAGGTGGGGTGCGTGTCGCGCTCGGTGCTGGCCGAGCGCTTCACGCAGTTGCTGGGCATGCCGCCACTGGCCTACCTGACCCGCCACCGCATGCAGTTGGCGGCACGCCGGCTGCAGCGCTCGGGCGGCTCGGTGGCGGAGGTGGCGCTGTTGGTGGGTTACCAGTCGTCAGCGGCATTTGCGCAGGCGTTCAAGCGGGAGTTCGCTTGCTCGCCGCGCGAATGGCGGGCGGGGCAGGCGCGGCCGGTGGCTTGACCGGCGCCGCGTGATCAAGACGCCGGCCTGAGCAGCGCTCAGCTCAGCCCGCCTTGGGTGGTAGCCGGCTCAGGGCCCCAGATGTCGACCTCCAGCAGCTCCACCGTGGTCGTGCTGGTGATGACGCGGGCCTGGGTGGCCTCGCGCGTGGTGGTCTCAGCGGGCGGGGCATCCAGCTCGCGGCCGGTGCGTCCGCGCATGTTGCCGCGCAGGTAGCGGTTCTGGCCCTTGGGTGGCGGCAGGAAGCGCGCCAGTTCGGTCAGGGCCGTCTGGTAGACATCGCGCTTGAACTCGATCACGGCTTCCAGGGGCACCCAGTACTCGTTCCAGCGCCAGGCGTCGAACTCGGGGTGGCTGGTGGCGCGCAGGTTCATGTCGCAGTCACGGCCGGTGAGCTGCAGCAGGAACCAGATCTGTTTCTGCCCACGGTAGTGGCCCCGGGCATCGCGCCGGATGAAGTGCTGCGGCACCTCGTAGCGGAGCCAGTCACGGGTGCGGGCGACGATGCGCACGTGATCAGGCCGAAGACCGACCTCTTCGTGCAACTCGCGGAACATCGCCTGCTCGGGCGACTCGCCATGCTTGATCCCGCCTTGCGGGAACTGCCAGGAGTGGGTGCGGATGCGCTTGCCCCAGAACACCTGGTTGCGTTGATTGAGCAGGATGATGCCGACGTTGGGGCGGAAGCCTTCACGGTCGAGCATGATCAACTCCGAATGCTTTGAACTGCATTCATTATTGCACCTGACGGGTGTCCCGCCTAGGGGCGTGGGCAGGCAAATTGGCGCTGGAGCCCAGGGTTTGCCCCCTAGAAGCCCGCCCAGGCGCGAGGGCACTCTGGGATAATGGTCGGCTTAGGGCGTGCAGGGCGCGCCCGGCCAGCCATCCGCCATCCCATGAAAGCCTCCCAGTTCTTCATCTCGACCCTGAAAGAAGCGCCCGCCGACGCCGAGATCGTCAGCCACAAGCTCATGATGCGCGCCGGCTTCATCAAGAAGCTGGGCGCCGGCCTGTACAACTACATGCCGATGGGCCTGCGCACGATCCGCAAGGTCGAAGCCATCATCCGTGATGAGCTGAACAAGGCCGGCGCGATCGAGCTGGTGATGCCCGTGGTGCAGCCCGCCGAACTCTGGCAGGAGACCGGCCGCTTTGACAAGATGGGTGACGAGCTGCTGCGCTTCAAGGACCGCCATGACCGCGACTTCGTGATGCAGCCCACCGCCGAAGAGGTGGTGACTGACATCGCCCGCCAGGAACTGCGCAGCTACCGCCAGTTGCCCAAGAACTTCTACCAGATCCAGACCAAGTTCCGCGACGAGCGCCGTCCCCGCTTCGGTGTGATGCGTGGCCGCGAGTTCACGATGAAGGACGCCTACTCCTTCGACCGTGATGTCGAATCCGCCGGCAAGACCTACGACGCGATGTACGCGGCCTACACGCGCATCTTCCAGCGCCTGGGCCTGCAGTTCCGCGCCGTGGCGGCCGACACCGGCGCCATCGGCGGTGACCGTTCGCACGAGTTCCAGGTGATCGCCGACACCGGCGAAGACGCCATCGTCTACTGCCCCACCAGTGATTACGCTGCCAACATCGAACTGGCCGAGGCGCTGTCCCTGATCACCCAGCGCGGTGCCGCCACCGAGGCGCTGGAAAAGGTGGCCACGCCCGGCAAGAGCACCTGTGCCGACGTGGCCGAGCTGCTGGGCCTGCCCCTGAGCCGCACCGTCAAATCCCTGGTGCTGGCCACCGACGAAACCAACGACAAGGGCGAGACCGTCAAGAGCGCCGTGTGGCTGCTGCTGGTGCGTGGCGACCATGACTTGAACGAAGTCAAGGCCGGCAAGATCGAGGGCCTGAAAGCGGGCTTCCGCTTCGCCACCGAGAAGGAAATCATCGAGCATTTCGGCACCAAGCCCGGTTACCTGGGCCCGGTCAAGTTGCTCAAGCCCGTGAAGGTGGTGGCCGACCGCACGGTGGCCAACATGGCCGACTTCATCGTTGGTGCCAACGACGAAGGCTTCCACATCAAGGGCGTGAATTGGGGCCGTGACCTGCCGGAGCCCGACGTGGTCGCCGACATCCGCAACGTGGTCGAGGGCGACCCCAGCCCCGATGGCCAAGGCGTGCTTGCCATCCAGCGCGGCATCGAGGTGGGCCATGTGTTCTACCTGGGCACCAAGTACTCCAAGGCCATGAACGCCACGTTCCTGGACGTGGACGGCAAGCCCAAGCACTTCGAGATGGGCTGCTACGGCATCGGCGTGACCCGCATCCTGGGCGCCGCCATCGAGCAGAAACACGACGAGCGCGGCATCATCTGGCCGGCTGCCATCGCCCCGTTCGAAGTGGTGATCTGCCCCGTGGGTTATGACCGCTCGGAAGATGTGAAGGCCGCCGCCGACAAGCTCTACGCCGAGCTGAGCGCGCAGGGCGTGGACGTGATCCTGGACGACCGCGGCGAGCGCCCCGGTGCCATGTTCGCCGACTGGGAACTGATCGGCGTGCCGCACCGCGTGGTGCTGGGCGACAAGGGCCTCAAGGAAGGCCTGGCCGAGTACCAGGGCCGCCAGGACAAGGAGGCCGCCAAGATCGCCGTGGGCGGGGTGGGTTCCCATGTGCTGGCGCTGCTGAGGGGCTGAGAATCGTGAAGCGCGTTGTGCAGTACCACCTGTCCCGTACCGGGCTGGCGTTGGCCTTGCTGGCCGGGGCGGTGCTGCCTGCGCATGCGGGTGCCCAGCGCGAGGAGCCCCTGGCCAACTCGGTGCGCACGGCCCTGTCGGCCGCCATCGCCAAGTCGGTGCCGCCGGTGCCCGTGTTCGTGAACGACCGCCGCAAGGAAAGCTACGAGCGCTGGAAGCAAGGGGCTGGTGAGCGTCTCAAGAAGCGCAAGCCCGATGACTTGGTGCGCGAGGAGTTCCTGCGCACCGTCTGGTACGAGGCCACCCGCGCCGGGCTGGACCCGACCCTGGTGCTGGGCCTCATCGAGGTGGAAAGCGGTTTCCGCAAGTACGCCATCAGCGTGGCCGGCGCGCGCGGCTACATGCAGGTGATGCCGTTCTGGTCGCGCACCATCGGCGATGGCGATGCGGCCCGCCTGTTCCACATGCAGAGCAACCTGCGCTTCGGCTGCGTGATCCTGCGCCACTACCTGGACATCGAAAAGGGCGACCTGTTCCTGGCCCTGGGCCGCTACAACGGCAGCCGTGGCCGGGCAGAGTACCCGAATGCGGTGCTGGGGGCACGCAAGCGCTGGGAGGCCGCTGTGGCCGAAGCCGGGCCCCAGGTGGTGGCCGGTGTCAGCGCAGGGTCGCCAGGTAGGCAATGATGTCGGCGCGCTCCTGCGCGTCCTCCACCTGGTAGTCCATCTGCTGGTTCTGCACGAAGGCATCGGGGTTGCTCAGCCAGCGATCCAGTGTTTCCGGGGTCCAGCGCAGCCCTGATTTCTTCAGTCCGGTCGAATAGTCATACCCCGGCGCGGTGCCCGCCAGGCGTCCCATCACGCCCTGGTGCAGGGGGCCAATGCGGTGGTGGCCCAGCGCATGGCACTGAAGGCACTGGGCCTCGTACAGGCGCTGGCCGATGTCGGCGCGGCCGATCAGTGGTGCAGATGAAGGCGATGCGGCCCGTAGCGCTGTGGACGGCTCGGCCAAAGGCGGCTGCGGGAGCGGCAGGCCGCAGCCCGCCACGAGCACGGTTGCCCCAACGACCCAGGACAAGGTCACTGCACATCGGGCAAAGGTGCGAAAGGACATGGCACTGTCTACGCAGAAGGGTGGGGCCCCGGATGCAGCAACAGGGCTCTGGCGCATGGTGGGCGGACAGCCTGACCTGCCTGATCCGCCCATTGCGTCACAGAAATATCGGCATCGGTGCGCGGAACTGCAGCATCAAACCGATGGACGGCCGCTTGTTGCCCACTCAGGCGGTGCGCCTTACAGGCCGTTCCAGGCACGCGGCTGGGCGTCGTCCAGGCCCAGCAGGGCCAGGGCACGTTCGACGGTGTCGTCGATGATGTCGTCCAGGGTTTTGGGCCGGTGGTAGAAGGCCGGCAGCGGCGGGAAGATGATGCCGCCCATTTCCGTGACCGAGGTCATGTTGCGCAGGTGGGCCAGGTTGAAGGGGGTCTCGCGCACCATCAGCAGCAGGCGGCGGCGCTCTTTCAGTGTGACGTCGGCGGCGCGGGTGAGCAGGTTGTCGCCCAGGCCGTGGGCCACGGCGGCCAGTGTCTTCATGGAGCAAGGCGCGATCACCATCGCATCGGTGGCGAAGCTGCCGCTGGCGATGCAGGCACCCACATCCCCCGGCGCATGGGCCTGGGTGGCTAGCGCTTCGAGTTCGCGCCGGTCCAGGCCGAGCTCATGGTGCACGTTGAGGATGCCGGCGGGCGTGGCCACCAGATGGGTTTCCACGCCCAGAGCGCGGGCGCGCTGAAGCAGCCGCACGCCATAGACGGCGCCGCTGGCGCCTGTCAGCCCGACGATCAGCCGGCGCGGCCGGGCCGACCGTGGGGCCTGCGAAGGCTCACTGGCCACCGGCCAGGACCTGCTGCAGCTCGCCAGCCTGGTACATCTCCATCATGATGTCCGAGCCGCCGATGAACTCGCCGTTCACGTAGAGCTGGGGGATGGTGGGCCAGTTGGCGTATTCCTTGATGCCCTGGCGGATGCCTTCGTCTTCCAGCACGTTGACCGTGGTGATGTCGGAGGCGTTGCAGGCCTTGAGGATCTGGATGGCGCGGCCGGAGAACCCGCATTGCGGGAACTGGGCGGTGCCCTTCATGAAAAGGACAACCTTGTGGCCCTTGACCAGGCTGTCGATGCGTTGCTGTACGTCGCTCATGGTGCGATCACCGTTGGGGGAAATGGAAACAGGCCTGTTATAGCAGGCCTGTGCGATGCCGTCCGGCACTCGGATTTGCGTGAGGGCCGGCTGGGGCCCGAGCGTATCAGAAAGCGTAGTTCACGCTGACCTTGACCACCGGGCGCAGCCGCAGCTCGCGAATGATGGTTTCCACGCCTGCATCGCCCTGCAGCGCGCGGCTGATGCGGTCGATGTTGTTGGAGTTGATGGTGATCAGCCCCAGGTCAGCGTTGAAACGCCAGGCGCTGTCGGGGCGCATGCCGGCCAGGCGCGTGCTGTAGCCGGCGCCCAGGTAGGGCGAGGTGCGGTTGTTGTTGTTGGACGAGGCGGCGTCATAGCCGGGGTGGCTGAGCACGTCCAGGCGCTGCATGCTCAGGTTCAGGCCAGTGGCACCCTGCTGTTCGCTGGGCCACCAGGGCAGGTTGCTGGAGCCGCGCACCAGGCCCGCCGTGGCACGGAAGCCCCCGGCGAAGTAGTAATCCGACAGGACGTGCATGCTGTAGACCTTGAGTCCGTTGTAGGCGGGCTGGGCCAGCACGAAGGAATTGCTCATGGGGTCGGCCGGGCGGTCGAGCACCACGCCGATGCGGCCTTCCCAGTGGGGCCAGAGGTTGGTGCTGGGCGGCTCTCTCAGGGCCAGGCCATCGCCACTGCTGGCGGCCTGGCGAGGCACATGTAGGCCGATGGAGGCCGTGGCCAGATCACCGGTGAGCGTGCTGGTGCTGGAGCGCACCACGGCATGGCCGGTGACGATGTTGGTGGGCATGGGCACCATCTGCGCATGTGCCAGCGACCCGAGCGCCCCCAGGCCGCTCAGCAGGGTGCCGAACAGGGTGGTGATCAAAGGGCGGTATGCGCACTGCATGGTGGTTCTCCGGCTGCCAACCCAAGACCGCAAGGGCGGCAGGGTTCATGGGGCCCATGCTAGGGCGCTGCCTGTTTCTTGTGGCGCGGATTTGTGACGGTTGGTGTCCCCTTTTCCACAAATCCCAACCCTTTACATTTTCCGATCAGGGGGTACCCGGGGGGCTCACGCCGCAGGGTGACATGTACATCGGCGGTGCAGCGCGAGCGGGCACTCACATCCGAGGGATCCAGGGCCCTCCGCCATCAGGGAATGTCAGGAGTGTGAAAAGGTCACACCGCCCAATGGCCGCCGGTGCAGCGGGGCTGGCCAGCCAGGTCGTGGCGGGTGGACACGGCACTGAAACCGGCATCGCGCAGCAGGGCCTGCACGGCATTGGCCTGGTCATAGCCATGTTCCAGCAGCAGCCAAGCACCGGTTTCCAGGTGCTTGCGGGCCTGAGTCACGATGAGGCGCAAGTCATCAAGCCCGTCGCGGCCGGCGGTCAGGGCCTGGATGGGCTCGAAGCGCAGGGCGGGCAGGTGCGGGTCGCCCTCGGCGATGTAGGGCGGGTTGCTCACGATCAGGTCGAAGCACCGGGCGCCCAGGGGCTCGAACCAGGAGCCGGCCAGCAGTTCCAGCGGCAGGTGCAGGCGCCGGGCGTTGTCGGCGGCGATGGCCAGGGCCTCGGGGCTGGCGTCCACGGCGGTGACGCTGGCATGGGGGCGGCGCGAGCGGATGGCCAGGGCGATGGCGCCGCTGCCGGTGCCCAGGTCCAGCACGCGGGTTGGGCGATCCGGTGCGGTCTGGGCCGGCAGCAGGTCAAGGGCCCAATCGACCAGGGTTTCGGTGTCGGCGCGGGGCACCAGCACGCCGGGGGCCACGCGCAGGCTCAGGCCGTAGAACTCCTTGTCGCCCAGCAGGTAGGCCAGGGGCTCGCCTTGAGCCCGTCGTGCGCTCAGTTCGGCAAAGCGGGCGGCTGCCTCCAGCGGCAGCGGGTCGGTGTCGTGGGCCAGCAGCCAGCTGCGGGGCTTGTCCAGCACCGCGCACAGCAGCAACTGGGTGTCCAGCCGTTCGATGCCTTGCGCCCGGGCCGAGTTCATGGCCTCGACCACGGTGGCCGGTGCGGTCAGGCTGGTGCCGACGGCAGGCTGCCCGGGCGAGCCGGTGTCGGGCTCAGACACCGGTGGCGGCCTCCAATTCGGCCAACTGGTCGGCGGCCTGGGCAGACACGAGCGCGGCGATCACGTCGTCCAGCTCGCCTTCCATGATGGTCAGCAGCTTGTACAGCGTGAGGTTGATGCGGTGGTCGGTCAGGCGGCCCTGCGGGAAGTTGTAGGTGCGGATGCGGTCGGAGCGGTCTCCCGTGCCGACCAGGCTCTTGCGCGTGGCGGCCTCGCGGGCCTGGCGCTCGATGCGGTCCTTGTCGCGCAGGCGGGCGGCCAGCACGGCCAGGGCCTTGGCCTTGTTGCGGTGCTGGCTGCGGTCGTCCTGGCATTCGGCGACGATGCCGGTGGGGATGTGCGTCACGCGCACGGCCGAATCCGTCTTGTTGATGTGCTGACCGCCAGCGCCACTGGCGCGGTAGGTGTCGATGCGCAGGTCGGCCGGGTTGATCTGCACTTCTTCGGTCTCGTCCGGTTCGGGCAGCACGGCCACAGTGCAGGCACTGGTGTGGATGCGGCCTTGCGTTTCGGTGGCGGGCACGCGCTGCACGCGGTGGCCGCCGGATTCGAACTTGAGCTGGCCGTAGACACCACTGCCCTCGATGCGGAAGACGATTTCCTTGTAGCCGCCCAGGTCGGATTCGTTGGCCGACATGATCTCGCAGCGCCAGCCCTGGCGTTCGGCGAAGCGGGTATATAGGCGGGCCAGGTCGCCGGCGAAGAGGGCGGATTCGTCACCACCGGTGCCGGCGCGGATTTCCAGGAAGGCGTTGCGGGCGTCGTCCGGATCCTTGGGCAGCAGGGCGGTCTGCAGTTCGGTTTCCAGCTTGAACAGGTCGGCCTCGGCCTGGGTGGCCTCGTCCTGGGCCATGGCCTTCATGTCGGGGTCGTCGGACAGATCCCGCAGCATCTGGGTGGCGGTGGCCAGGTCGTCGGTGCGCTGGGCGTGGCGGCGGGCCAGATCGCAGACGCTGCTGACCTCGGCGTGCTCGCGGGACAGATCCCGGTAGCGCTTCGGGTCAGACGCGACGGCGCTGTCGGACAGGGCGGCATCCAGTTCGCGCAGACGGTGGGACAGGCGTTCCAGAGAGGCCGCCAGGGAGGGGGCGAGGCCGCTCATGCGGGATCGCTTTCCGAGGGGGTGCGGGGGGCGAGGGATGCCGGCAGGTTGGCAGGCACATCACCGCGCAGGAACATGCGCGCCACGGTGGAGGCTACCTGTGGCCGGTGCTGCGGCGCGGCGCTGTGCAGCTCGGCCAGGGCGCCGTGCAGCATCTTCTGGGTCAGGCCGCGGGACAGGGCTTCCAGCACGGCCTCGACATCCTCGCCCCGCGCCAGTTGCTTGCGGGCACGGGCGATCTCGTTGGCGCGCCAGGCGTCGGTCTGGGATTGCAGGGCCTGGATCAGGGGCACGGTGGCGCGCTGGTCCAGCCAGTGCACGAAACCCTGCACGCCGGATTCGATGATGGCTTCGGCCTGGGCCACGGCGGCCTGGCGGC
>CALAKR010000395.1 GCA_937923225.1 uncultured Aquabacterium sp.
GATGGCCCTGGGCCTGACGCTGGCCGAAAGCACCGGTCTGGCCAAGCACACGCCTTTGGCACGCGCTGCCCTGCGCCGCCGCACACACTGGCCTGACCGGGAAAGCGCCATGGACGGGCTGCGTGGCCGGGGCACCTACAAGGGCTGGACAGAAGAAGCCCTGCGGGCCTTCGTCGACCACGCCATCAAGGATCTGCCCGATGGCCAGGTAGAACTCAAGTGCCCCCCCACCCGAGAAGCCGCGATCTTCAGCTCGGGGCCGGTGGGGCTGTGGTCATCCCTGCGGCGCGTGCACACGCCCACGCTGCTGATCCATGGGCATCACACCTTCCCCTTCGTCATCTCGTCGGCGCAATTGTGGTCGGGCAGCAATGCCGCGGTGACGGTGGAAGAGGTAGACGGCGGGCATTGCTTCATGCAGGAGCACCCGGCGGACACCGCAGCGCGCGTGACCGAATTCCTTCTATCAAGCTGAGACCAGGGGCTGAGCGCCCCGTCGATCCGCAGACATCTTTTTTTGAAGCGCCGATTTAATGCGCGCGCCAAAAGTGTCGCCTTGTGTGGATGAGGGCGTCGAAGGCGATGTCCCCACCACTCAACGGCACCAACGGATCACTGAAGGAGTTCAACATGCTCAGCTTGCACACCAACGCCGCCGCCCTGTCCACCCAGAACGCCCTGGGTAGCACGCAGAAGGCCCTGTCTACTTCGATGACCCGCCTGGGCACCGGCTACCGCGTGAACTCGGCCATGGACGACGCCGCCGGCCTGCAGATCGCCACCCGCCTGAACGCCCAGACCCGCGGCATGGCCGTGGCCCAGCGCAACACGCAAAACGGCATCTCCATGATGCAGACGGCCGAAGGCGCCTTCGCCGAAGTCACCGACATCCTGCTGCGCATGAAGGACCTGGCCACCGAATCGGCCAACGGCACCGCCAGCACCGAAGACAAGGCCGCCCTGAAGGCCGAGTTCGACGCCCTGGGCCTGGAAATGGGCAACATCCTGGACAACACCACCTTCGGTGGCGCCAAGCTGCTCAACGGCGGCACGCTGGCCGCCAGCATCGACTTCCAGATCGGTGCCACCACCGCTGAAGTGATGACGGTGGACGTGAGCGCCGCGCTGGGTGCCGTCACCGCCCCCACGGCCATCGGTGCCGCCGCCGACATCGACACCATCGCCACTGCCATCAACAACGTGGGCACGCTGCGCTCGCAACTGGGCGCTGCCTCCAACCGCCTGGACCACGTTTACAACAACCTGGCCAACATGCGCACCAACACCGACGCCGCCAAGGGCCGCATCATGGACGTGGACTACGCCTCGGAAACGGCCAACATGACCTCCAAGCAGATGCTGATGCAGGCCAGCAGCTCGATGCTCAAGCAGAGCAGCAGCATGTCGCAGCTGGTGATGTCGCTGATGCAGTAAGCCTTCCCGGCTGCCGCAAGGCTTGCATCGCCAGAGCCAACCATGCGGTTGGCTCTTTTTTTGCCCGCATGTGTCCCGGAGGTGATCCATGAGCGCCCCGCGCATCCCCGCGACCGGGCCGATACTGCCCGCCCGCCCCGCGGGGGCCTATGCCCACGAGGGCAAGCACCCCATGCCCCGCGCGCCCACGCTGGGCGAAACACTGCGCCTGACGCTGAACGCCGAAGACGGCACCTGGTCAGCCACCGGCCAGGAAGGCAAGCCTGTGCGCCTGGCCGCCAGCCTGCTGGACCACGACGGCCTGGCCGATGGCCTGTCACCCGGCGACGTGTTGATGGTGAAGGTGCTGGCCACCTCCCCCAAGCTGGAACTGGCACGGGTCTCATCCACCGTCACCAGTTGGAGCGCCGAGCCCGAACACAGCCTGGCCTTTCTGGGCAAGGGCGGACCGCCGCCGGCCATGCGGCCGGACCAGGCCGCCATCTCCCGCATGAGCTGGGCCCCACCCGACGCCGAAGCCCTGGCCATGCACTGGCAGGTGAGCGTGCTGGCGCAGGTTCGCAAGGCGCTGGGCGGCCGCGCCACCGACGCCAACTGGCCGAATCAGCCGGCCTCCTGGCCTGCCAGCCTGCCCCAGAGCGCGCTCAACGGCTACACCACCGCCCTGCAGGCCACGCAGAAGGCCTATGGCCAGGTCAGCAAGCTGTCCTTGTTCAACGTGCTGTGAGCGCCATGCACGCCACTGACCACGCCCAAGCCTGCACCGCATGAACGCCATCGCGCCGCTGAGCCCGCAAGGGCTGAACCTCCACACGCCGGGCCTTGGCTCGGCGCAGTCTGCGGCCGCCGAACGCGCCGGCCACGGCACGGCCATCGCCCCACTGGCCGATATGGGCCAGGCCCCACCGCTGGTGCGCACCGAAACCGTGCCCCTGCCCTCGCGGGCCACCACCGCGCTGCAGGCGCGCGATCCACAGTTCAACCAGCGCGTGGGCGCCGCCCAGCAGACCCTGGCCTGGCTGGACACGCTCACCACCCGGCTGGACAAGCTCAAGACCGACCTGAGCGCGCAACTGGCCGGCCCCGCCGTGCAGCGCCCTCTGGCACAGGACATCGCCCAGGTGCAGTCCCTGTGGCAGCAGCGCCAGGCCGCCACGCTGGGCAGGCTGGACACGCAGCTGCGCTTCACGCCCGATGCCGAGGCGCACCAGCGCTTTCAGGTGCAGGGGCTGGACCAGCGCAGCCTGCAATCGGGCGCGCGCGAGACCCTGGCCTTCACCACCGGCGCGGCCGGCCCGGTGGACCAGCGCGTGCGCACCGCCGTGATCGACCCGGCCTACGACGAAAACGCCGTGCGCCGGGTGCTGGACCACGCCCTGGCCCCTGCCGGGGTGCGCGTGACGCAGGCGGCCGATGGACAGGTGCTGCTGTCCACACCCGAATCGCAATGGCCAGCCGTGCGCGACGGGCTGAGCGTCAAGGGTGGCGGCATCCGCTTCCCCGGCCAGCAGTTCCACCGCGTGCGCACCGAGCCGGAAGCGTCCGCGATGCAGCCGCAGGCCTGGAAGGCCGACACGCCCGCCGAGCAGCGCCAGACCCTGCAGCAGGTGCTGCCCGCGCTGGCGCAGGTGCGGCATGCGCGGCAGACCGTGCAGAGCAGCCTCGACCAGGCCGGACAGGCCTTGGCGATCGCCCCCTCGTCGGGCGATGCCGCGTGGGCGCGTCAGTTCGCGGGCGACTTCGCCGCCAGCGCCGAGCAGCCGGGCTATGCGATGTTCGCAGCGCTCGCCCCTGCGCTGCAGGGCGTGAGCCGGCAGCGCGCTGAGGCTGTGCTCGGCCCAGCCACCTCCGCCTGAGCCACCGGGCACCACAGCCTCACGCTGCCCTGCGGTGTCCGACCGGGCCCTGCTTGGCCAGACCAGGACTGAAGCTCATTCATAATCGGCATCAAACAGGGACATGCTGGCCGATCCGGCCACGAACCGCGCCATCCATCATGGCGGGATGATGCCGCGCGGCATCCAAGCACGGCCCTGCCCCTCGGTCACGCTTCACCAGGAGCGCCCCATGCCCCCTCGTTCCATCGTCGGCAAGCTGTTGCAGAAGAAGCGCACCCAGGACAACGCTTCAGCGAACACGCCTGCCCAGACCCCAAGCTATGTGGCCCCCACCGACCCGGTGCGCAGCGCCACGTTGCTGACCCGGTTGCGCGACCTCAGCGTCGACGCCACGGCACAGCAGCTGACCTTGGGCGGACGCCTCGAAGCGCGGCGTGCCGCCATCGTGCAGGCTGTCAAGGCCGACGACCACGACAACGCCGGCACGCTGCTGGACGCGCTTGAAGCCGACCTCGGCAAGGAGAAGGCCCTGGTCCGTGCAAAGGCGGCTTTCGATGCCGCCGTCGGCGATCTGCTCAAGCCCAGGGGCGCCGTGGCCACCGCCAAGGCCCTGGCCACCCCGAGCCAGGCCTTGCGGGCCCTGCGCCAGGATCTGATCGCCAAGGAAAAGGCCGTCAACGACCTGCTGTTGCCCGCCACTCTGGACCATGCCGAAGCCACACGCCGGCTGCCCGCGCTGGCCGCCGCCGCCAAGGCCCTGGTCGATGCCAAGGCAGCGTGGGACAAGCTCAAGGCCGACTGGGACGGCAAGGCCCGGGACCTGCAGGATGCCAAGGCCACGCTGGCCAAGACCATCGCGCTGGGCTCCCCTCAGGCCAACGCCCTCAATGGCCGCATGAGAGTGCTGGACAAGGCCGTGGCGGACGGTGACCTGAAGAAGGCCATCGACGCCCTGCCCGCCCTGCGCACGGACATCCAGGCGGCCCACCAATCGGCCACCGACCGCAAGGCCTGCGAAGACGGCTACGCCAAGGTCGCCGCCCTGCACAAGGAGGCCAGCCGCACGCCGCAGTTGACCGACGAGCTCAAGCAGCTCGCGGCCAAGCAACAGGCCGCCTGGACGGCGTTCAGGCAGGCCTATGGCGCGGGCCGTTATGCAGAAGCCCTGCGCCAGCTGCCCCTGGTGCAAAGCACATCGCAGGATGTGATCAAGGGCGTCATGGGTGCGGCCTCGCAGGCGCGCCCGGAGATCAGCCAGGGCCAGCAGGACAAGGCCGATCGCCAACTGGCGCAATACGGCGAGAAGGACCGCAAGGCCCTGCAGGCCTTGCTGGACACGGCCCCCACGCCCAAGCACAAGCAGAACCTGCAAAAGGCCATCGCCTGCGGCCACAGCCCCTCCGAGGTAGCCGCCTTCAACGCGCGCATCGCGGGCAAGGACGAACAATGGCTGCAGGACAACTTGCGCCTGGCCGCCACCTCCGAAGGCACCGGGGTGCAGCAGCAATGGGTGATGTCCTGCCAGGCCACCACCGTGCAGGCCGCCCGCGCGGAGATCGACCCGATCTACGCCCTGAGCCTGCGCGACGCCTCACCCCAGTTGCACGAGCTGATCCCGCAGGAAAACACACGCCTGGCCACCGAGCAGAAGCAAATGCTGGAATCGGCCGTGGTGGAGGATCTCAATGCTGGCTACCAGCAAGGTGTGGCCCAGCGCCTGGCGACGGAATCGCCCGCCGATGCCGCAGCCTTGCAGGCCCTGATCGACAACGCCGCATCGAACTGGGAGAAGAACCAGGTGATGGAGGTGATCGCCCGCCCGCAAAAGTACACGGCCGCCCAGATCGATGCGTATTACAAGGCCAATGTGCAGGGCAAGAACACCGGCGGCAAGGCTGTCCACAAGACAGACCAGAACAGCGCGACCAATCCCGGAGAGGGCCGCTTCGCGGTGGACCTGCTCAATCGCGAGCAGGCCTCCACCGGGGTCAAGTACGTCAACAAGTCCGCCAACACCGCCAACCGCGATGCGGCAGTGGACGATGTGGCCACCTCCTTGGAGCAGGGCAAGGCCGTGCCGTTGATCGTGGGCCAGCAAGATGGCGAGACTGCGCACTACGTGCTGGCGGTCAGCGTGCATCCCGGCCCGCCCAAGACCTTCTTCATCCATGATCCGGCCTCGGGGACCACGGTGGCCCGCACCGAAGCCCAGATGAAGAACAATCAGCTGGACCTGCCATCAGGCTGGAACCGCCTGAACCAGTATGAGAAGCCCTCGGATGCCTGAGCGCGCCATCGCCGACACATCCCACGCCATCACCGCCCAGAGGAACCGCCCATGACGACCGACATCACCCGTGAACAGCTCCTGGCACGCCAGCCGCATGACTACCTTCGAGATGGCCTCAGCACGGCGGCAGGCACCCTGCGCCCGGAACTGGCGGGCATCCCGGCCTTCGCCGTGGCCACGCAGCTGGACGAGGCCATGGCCTCGCCTCAGGAAGTGGCGCTCACCTTCGAGATGCTCAAGCAGGTGCTGGGGGTCTCGCAAGGCGATGGCAGCCCGGCGGGCGACCGCTTCCTGGCAGCCTCGCGCGACGCCCTGGACCACGTGGCCCGCCTGCTGTCCAAAGTCAACAACATCGTGCTCGATGGCTGGCTGGAAGATTGCGCCCCCTTCGTCAAGACGGAGGCCGACATCCAGGCCTTCATCGCCTTGTTCCAGACGGTGCTGCAGCAGTACACCGCCTTGCAGGCCGTGAAACCACCCGCCGACGAGGCGTGAAACACTGCGGGGGCGCTGTGTGCTGCCTTTTGAGGCAAGCCAACCCGCTTCCCAGGGGAAACTGCCCTTCCCCCGCCCTTCTCCCCGCCTTCCGCACAAAGTTATCCACAATAACGGTGGACAACTTGGGATGCTGGGGCGTCCCAAGATCGCCGTACCGTGGCACGCGAGGCATTCAGGCTGAGCGATGACGTTTTGGGGGTGGCGCGTCACATGCGCGCGTGTCATGTGCCAGACATTGCGGCTCGCGCGCCACACCGATCGGTGTGGCGCGTCACTCTTTCGATGTCGCGCGTCACGCTTTGGGTGTCGCGCGTGACACGCCAAGTGTCGCGGCCCACCCGCAAAGTGTCGCGCATCACACAGACACCGCTCGGGTGCCACACAAAAAGGGTGGCGCTTGACACCCCGACATGTCACGCGCAACACAAAAAGCCTGACGCATGAGCCCAAAAGTGTCGCGCCCCACACCGATCGGTGTCGCGCGTGACGCTTTGGGTGTGGCGCGCGACACGCCACGGTTCACACGCCAACGATGTCAAGCAAGCGTCGGCTGCGGCAGGGTCAGCAGCGCCTCCAGGCCACCGCCTTCCCGATTGCGC
Organism: uncultured Aquabacterium sp.; assembly: GCA_937923225.1. GTDB lineage: Bacteria > Pseudomonadota > Gammaproteobacteria > Burkholderiales > Burkholderiaceae_C > Aquabacterium. The sequence continues at coordinate 6,660 of CALAKR010000395.1, forward strand.
AAGGTGAGCTGCCCCCCAAGGACCTGCGCCAGCCGCTGCGCGATGGCCAGGCCCAGCCCGCTGCCCCCCGTGTCCGCATTGCGCGAGACCTCCAGCCGCACGAAAGGCTCCGTGATCCGGGCCAATTGGTCCGCCGGTACGCCCGGCCCACGATCACGCACGGCAATCAGCACCACCGCCAACCCTCCGTCCGTCGCAGTCTGTGCCGACACCTCGGCCGCCCCGGCGAATTTCAGCGCGTTGTCCACCAGGTTGCCGACGATGCGCTGCACGGCCTGCGGGCGTGTCGTCACGACCAGCGTGTCTGGAGCCTGCATCGTCACGGCCCGGCCGGCATCGGTGTAGTCGCACACCAGGCCATCGAGCAGCGCGTGCAGGTCCACCGGGCAGGCGGGCTCGGCGCTGGCGTGCACGGTGCGGGCATAGGTCAGGCCTTCCTCCACCAGCCGCTGCATGCCCAGCAAATCGGCCTCGAACTTCTCGCGCAGCGCCGTGTCGTGCAGCGCCTCGGTGCGCAGGCGCAGGCGGGTGATCGGGGTCTGCAGATCATGCGAGATGGCGGCCAGCAGTTGCAGGCGCTCGGCCATGTGCTCGCGGATGCGGGCCTGCATGGCCTGGAAGGCGCTATGTGCACGCTGCACTTCGGCAGGCCCCGCCGCATCGATGGGCGGCAGCACCTCGGCCTGCGGGTCGGCGCCCAGGCGGTCGGCGGCCTGCGCCAGTTGCGCCAGCGGCCGCGTGGCCAGGCGCACCGCCCAGGCCACGCAGGCACCCAGCACGGCCAGTTGCGCCAACAACAAGGCCGCGTTGGCCGCGTTCACACCCCGCATCGGCGCGGCCAGGTGCACGGCCAGCGGCGTGCCGTCGGCCAGCCGCAGACGGATCAGGGCGCCGCGCTCGCCTTCAGGCGCCAGGCCCCGTACACGGCTGTCGCCCAGGCGCTGGCGAAGGTCGGCCACCAGGGCCTGCGCGATGGCAGAAGGCTCGGCGCCAGGGGCCGCCGCCATGTCCGCTTCGTCATTCAGGGCCAGGCGGTAGTTGGGTCGGGACAGGGGCGCCAGCCAGCTCGCGCGTTCGGCCGCGGGCAGGCGGTCAAGCACGCCCACCGACGAGGCCAGGTCGCGCGCCACGTAGGCGCGCATCATCGTGTCGGCCAGGCCCTGGCGCTCGCGCATGATCGACGCCAGCGAGAGCCCATAGGCCAGCGCCAACCCGCCCAGCAGGATCAGCGCGATGCGCCAGCCCAGCGTGCGGGGCCACCAGGCGCGTGCGTGTTGAACCTGGGCGTCGGGCACGGCGCGTTCCATGGCCGCGCTCATGCCGCCTGCCCCCGGGAGGCGACCTCGGCGCAGAACACATAGCCCTCGCTGCGCACGGTCTTGATGTAGCGCGGCTCGCGCGATTCGTCGCGCAGGCGGCGGCGCAGCCGGCTGATCAAGAGGTCGATGGAACGGTCCAGCGGATCGGCATCGCGCCCCTGCGTGAGGTTGAGCAACTGGTCGCGCGTGAGCACGCGCTGCGGGTGCTCGATCAGCACCATCAGCAGCCGGTATTCGCCGCCGGTGAGCGGCACCACGGTGCCCTGGTCGTCCAGCAAATGGCGCGCGGTGGTGTCCAGGCGCCAGTCCCCGAAGGCCAGTTCCTTCGCGCCGGGCGCCTGGCGCAGGTTGGGCGGCAGCATGCGCGTGCGGCGCAGCACCGCGCGGATGCGGGCCAGCAGCTCGCGCGTGGCGAAGGGCTTGGCCAGGTAGTCGTCGGCGCCCATCTCCAGGCCCAGCACGCGGTCGGCCTCGTCGCCGCGCGCCGTCAGCATCAGCACGGGGATGTGGTCCTCGCCACGCGCACGCAGGTCGCGGCACAGCGACAGGCCGTCCTCGCCGGGCAGCATCAGGTCCAGCACGACCAGGTCGATGCGGTGGCCGGCCAGCAGCTGGCGCATCTCGCGCCCGTTCGCAGCGGTGCTGACGCGGTAGCCGCTGGCTTCGAGGTAATCGCGCAGCAGGCCCAGCATGGGCCGGTCGTCATCGACCAGCAGCAGGTGATCGGGGGTGTCCATGGGCGCTACCTTAAGCCCTGCGCATGGCGCGGCGAGGCTTGAAGCGCCAGGCGCCAAGGGATTTTTGTATCGCAGTTTGTCTGTGGCCCGGGCGGACAAGCACGGTTGCTCAACAGCGCCCGGGCGGACAAACGCCGGATACGCGTGGGGCCTGCAATGGAGGCTCGTTCAACACAAGCACCGGAGCCCGCCATGCCCAACACGCCCGCCCCATCGAGAGAGCCCGCCGCCAGCCGCCGCCGCACGGCCCGGCACCTGGCGACGCTGGCCGGCGCCGCGCTGATCGCCACCGGCCACACCATGGCGCAAAGCGCCCCGCCACCCGGGCCACCCGCCGCCGAGGCATCGCCTGCCACACCGCCGCCCGCCAGCCCGCAAGGCCGCTGGATCTCCGCCAACGGC
>CALAKR010000396.1 GCA_937923225.1 uncultured Aquabacterium sp.
GGGGGCAGCGCTTACAGCGAGCCGCGCAGGGACGTCAGCCAGTCCTTGATGCGCAGGTAATTGCGCTTGAAGCCGAAGGCCAGGTCGGCCGACACGGCCAGCAGCGAGCCTTCCAGGTGCGAGCCCAGGGTGTCCGGAGGCAGGTTCAGCCAGGCTTCGGCGTCGGCGCCGTCGGTTTCCAGCTGGGCGCCGGCACGCAGGGCGATGCGCAGCATCGGGCGGTTTTCTGTCAGCGCGTGGATCACCAGGGCGCGAGCGCCGTGGTTGCGCGCATGCATGATGGCGTGCTCGAACAGGCGCTGGCCCAGGCCGCGGCCACGGCCGCTGGGCAGCACGGACACGCCAAACTCCATGGCCGGCGGACGCTTGCTGTTGGGGCCGGTGCCGCCGGGCAGGGCGGCCAGGTGGGCCACGGCGACCAGGCGCAGGCGGCGGTCAAACACACCGAAGACCTCGTCGCGCTTGAAATCGATCGAGGCGGTGTAGCGGCTCATCTGCTCCAGCGGGGCTGGGCTTCCGAAGCGAAGGTAACGGTCGTGCTCGTCCAGCTGGACCAGATGGTCCAGAATGCGGCGGCGATGACGCGCCTTGAGTGTGCGAATGGGCACCCAGCGGGGGATGGGGCGGCGCTGCTTTTGCTCAGCCGCCTCGCTTCCACCTTTCAGGGCTTGCATGCCGAACCGTTCCATCTCGGACATCGGTTTGACAGTAAACATGTTTGGTCCTTGAGAACCTAGGGTAAACACTAGGGTGTGTGTACTTTAACGGCTCGCCCCCAGGCATGCAAGCGCAAAAGGCACGGACCTGCTGGGAATCAACCATGCATCGACGCCTTGTGACAACGCGTTGACTTGTGCTACATTGTTGGATTCCCGTTTTGGCTGCCGGGAAAGTAACTTTGGCGGGGCTATCTCTTAAAATTTTTTAAGCGCCACGCCGCCATCGCCTGTCGCGAGGCCACCATCCAGTTCTCCAAGAAGTGGTACCAAGGCAGGCAGTCAGCCGATTTTTATCTCACAAGGAACTCTCATGAAGACCTTCAGCGCCAAGCCGGCCGAAGTTACGCACGAGTGGTTTGTGATCGATGCCACCGACAAGGTGCTCGGACGAGTGGCCAGCGAAGTCGCTCTCCGCCTGCGTGGCAAGCACAAGCCCATCTACACCCCCCACGTCGACACCGGTGATTTCATCATCATCGTGAACGCCGACAAGATCCGTGTGACCGGTACCAAGGCCACGGACAAGGTGTACTACCGTCACTCGGGCTTCCCTGGCGGGATCTACGCCACGAAGTTCAAGGACATGCAAGCCAAGCACCCTGGTCGCGCCATCGAGAAGGCTGTCAAGGGCATGCTGCCCAAGGGCCCCCTGGGTTACGCGATGATCAAGAAGCTGAAGGTCTACGGCGGTGGCGAACACCCCCACACCGCTCAGCAACCCAAGCCGCTGGAAATCTAAGGAGCCACGATGCCTATCGGTAACTGGAACTACGGCACGGGTCGTCGCAAGTCGTCCGTCGCTCGCGTCTTCATCAAGAAGGGCACCGGCCAAATCCTGGTCAACGGTCGCCCGGTCGAGCAATACTTCGGTCGTCAGACCTCGATCATGGTCGTCAAGCAGCCTCTGGTGCTGACGAACAATGCCGAGGCCTTCGACATCAAGGTGAACGTCCACGGTGGTGGCGAGTCCGGCCAAGCTGGCGCTGTGCGCCACGGCGTGACCCGCGCCCTGATCGATTTCGACGCTGCGCTCAAGCCTGAGCTGAGCCGCGCCGGCTTCGTGACCCGCGACGCCCGCGAAGTCGAACGTAAGAAGGTCGGTCTGCACGGTGCTCGTCGCCGGAAGCAGTTCAGCAAGCGCTGATCGACTGCCTCGCGCAACAAAAACCCGCCCAGGGCAACCTTGGCGGGGTTTTTGTTGCCTGGCTTTTTCGCCTGGTGTGCAGCGGGCAAGCCGTGCTCAGAACGCGCGCTGGTAGCGCACGCCCACCGCCATCTGGCTCGCGGCGGTGGCGTCGTGGTCGGGGTTTTGCTTGTAGGCGGCTGCGGCGCTCACGGCACTGTCAGCCGACAGGCGCGCGGTGTAGCGGGTTTCGAGCGTCCATTCCCGGGCGTCGGGTTGCAGGCCGGTGCCATTGATGTCCTGGGTGCCCGGTTGTCCGTCAAGGGACAGGCTGCCGGCGCGCGTGCTCAAGGGCGCCTGCAGCATCAGGCTCAGGCGGTCACCAGGGCGCCAGCTGTCGGTTTTGAGCAGACCCAGGCCGTAAGCATTGGCCATCAGCTGGCCGCTCACGCTGCCCGGCAGGCGGGCGGTGGTGCGTGCGGCCGACCAGGCGGCGGCCACCAGCCATTCCTCGCTGACGGCCCAGGCGGCGCTGAGGGTCAGGCCGGTGGTGCGGGTCTGCGGGCTGAGGTTGTGGCTGCCGGCTGCATCGGCCTGTTCGGTCAGTCCGCCATCTTCATGCAGACTGGCCACGGACAGGTTCACGGCGTGGTGCCGTCCCTGGTGACTCAGTTCCACCACGCCGGCGCCAGCGCAGGTGGGTGCGCAGCCCTGGCCCTGGATCCAGGCTACGCGGCCTGTCCAGGCGCCGCCCAGGTGGGTGGCAGTGCTGGCGAAACGATGGTCTGGCACCAGGGCCACCAAAGGGTTGGCCACGACCGATTCCAGGCCTGACAGCCGGGCGGACAGGCGCGTGTCGGCCAGCCCCAGGTTGCGCGCGGCCAAGCCGCCACGGCCCACGCTCCAGGTGGTGCCGGAGCTCAGGCGCAGTTGCAGCATGGTGGCCGATGCCTGATGCGAGATGGCCGTGGGCACGCGGGGATACAGCGTTCCCAGGGGGCGGATCACGGCGCTGTCGGCCTGCCGGACGCGGGTGCGGATGAACTGCATGCCGCCCGGCAGCGTGGTTTCGGTGGTTTCGAGCGTGCGGTCTGCGCGGCCGAGTACCTGGTCCAGGCTCATCACGGCGCCTGGCGTCCAACTGGCGGTTGCGCGACCCGTGTCCGTGCTGGCCAGTGTGCTGGGCCAGGTGCTGGGGGCGCTGATCCGGGCGAGCACGCCGCCCACGGGCAGCAGCCTGCCTGCGGCGATGTCGGTGCCGCCCAGCGGGGTGGAGCGGCGCTGGGGGGCGGTGCGGCGCAGCTTGAGCGCGGAGGTCGGCTTGGTGATGCTGGCCCCGTGCGTGGCACTCATGGCATTGCCAGACGCGAGGTACTGGGGCTGTGCGCCTGGGGTGCTGCCGCCGGGCAGGGCGGGCGTCGTGCGCAGCGTGGTGTCCAGCGCCAGAAGGCCGGCGTTGGCCGGCGTCTGGGCGGCGGCACCTCCGCAGAGCGCGGCCAGGAGCGTGACGTGGGGCAGGGCGAAACGGGATGCGGCAGACATGGTGGAATCGATCGCCCCAGGCAAGAGATCAAGGATGACTGGTTGTCGGTGTGGGGCCAGCGTCCTGAAACCCGGGGCCGTGATCAATGTCTCGACCAGCAGGGGCATCGCGTAACGGAGCGCAACGTCTCGGCAAGTCCCTACAATCGCGGATTCCGGGAGGGGCGGCGTCCTCCCTGTGTTGTCGTCAAAGCCGCGGTCAACTTCTTCAGCAAGGACTGGACATGATCAATGTAGGCATCGTGGGTGGCACCGGCTACACCGGCGTGGAACTGTTGCGCCTGTTGTCGCAGCACCCCCAGGTGCGCCTGAAGGCCATCACCTCCCGCAAGGAGGCCGGCATGCCCGTG
>CALAKR010000397.1 GCA_937923225.1 uncultured Aquabacterium sp.
GGGCGTAGTCCTGTTCGGCCAGGCGTTGCAGGTCGGCGACGCTGACCGGGCGATCCCGCCAATCGAGCTCGCGCACACGCAGTTCGGCGCGCTTGGCCACCCATTGCAACGGCTCGCTGAGGTGGCTTTCGGTCCAGAACCCAGTGCGCAGGATTTCATGGCGATCGACCATGTGCTGCCAGGCCGCAATGAAGCGCGCGTTGTCCAGCCCTTGTACCTGCACACTGGTTTGGCTGACGTACAGCCCCTGTTGGGCGGCTTCGAGGGTATGGAACAGGATGCCCTGTTGCATCGGCGACAGCGGGTACAGGTCTTCGACAGCCCCGGCCGGCACCGGCAAGCGGTCCAGCTGCGCCTGGCTCAGCCCTGCGAGCGGGAAGTCGGACGGGGTCAGGCAGGGGTGCTCCAAGGTCAGGCAGTGTTCAATGACCGCACGTAGCTCGCCCACATAGGCCTGGGCCAGTTCCTCGATGGTGCCCGCGGCGAACCGCTGGCGGCTGAAGGTGAAGTCCAGCTTCAGGGCGCCCTCGAACACCTGCCCGTTGATGGTCAAGGCATTGCCCAGCGGCGCCTGATCACTGACCTGGCGCCCACCGCTCTGCGCAGCCGGGGCGAACAGCGCGTCGTCCTCACGTGCGGCGCTGGCGTCGAACTGGCCCAGGTAGTTGAAGGTGATGCGTGGCTGCGCCAGGGTGGCCAATGCCTGGCGGGTGGCCGCATCGCCCAGATAACGCAGCACTCCAAAGCCAAGGCCCTTGTCCGGGATGGCACGCAGGTGCTCCTTGACCTGCTTGATGGTGTCCCCCACTGGCCCCGCCACCGGCAGTTTCACTGGGAACAGGCTGGTGAACCAGCCCACGGTACGGGTGAGGTCGACGTCGTCGAACAGCGTCTCGCGGCCGTGGCCTTCCAACTCGATCAATGCCGCCTGCTCGCCCGTCCATTGGCAGATCACCCGCGCCAGGGCGGTCAGCAGCAGGTCATTGACTTGGGTGCGGTAAGCGGCCGGGGCCTGCTGAAGCAGTTGTCGGGTCAGCGCTGGATCCAGTTCAACCTGCACGGTGTGGGCGTCGCCCACCTGCTGGCTGCCTTGGGCATCTTCGCCAGGCAACGTCTGGGCAAAGCCCTGCAGTTGGGCCTGCCAGTAGGCCAGTTGCTGGCATAGGGTTTCGCTTCGGGCGTGGGCTTGCAGGCGTTCAGCCCAGGCCTTGTAGGCGCTGGTCTTGGCCGGCAGGCTGAGCGGCTGCCCGGTCAGGCACTGCTGGTAAGCCTGTTGCAGGTCCTCGAACAGAATGCGCCACGACACGCCATCGACCACCAGGTGATGGATCGCCAGCAGTAAGCGCTGACTGCCATCGGCCAGGGTGGCCAACACCGCGCGCAGCAGCGGGCCCTGGGCCAGGTCCAGGCTACGCTGGGCATCGTCGCACAGGGCGGTGAGGGCCTGGGCATCGGTCACCTCGCGTTGCCACAGCAGCGCCTGGGCACTGTCGCCGTGGCAGGCCTGCCAACCCTGCTCGCCTTCACTGAAGCGCAGGCGCAGGGCATCGTGGTGGTGCACCAACGCCTGCAACGCCTGCTCCAGCGCAGCCCCTTGAAGCGGCGCGCTCGGCACCAGCAACACCGACTGGTTCCAGTGGTGACGCTGGGCAATGGCCTCACTGAAGAAGCTGTGCTGCACAGGGAGCAACGGCGTGCTGCCGGTGACCGCACCTTGGTCGATCTGCAGAGCTGTGTCTGCCGTGCCAACGACCTGGGCCAAGGCCCGGAGGGTCTGGTGCTGGAACAACGCTTTCGGGGTCAGGTGCAGCCCCAGTTGCCGCGCTCGGCTGACCACCTGAATGGAGATGATCGAGTCACCGCCCAGCTCGAAGAAGTTATCGTCCACCCCGACCTGCTCAAGCTTCAGCACGTCTTGCCAGACTGTGGCCAACTGCTGTTCGAGCGCTGTCTGCGGGGCGGCGAAGGCATGCCGGCTAGCGGCCTCGGGTAGCGGCAGCGCCTTGCGGTCGATCTTGCCGCTTGGGCTCAATGGCAGGCTGTCGAGCACCACCAGGTGCGCCGGCACCATGTAGTCCGGCAGGCTCGCTTTCAAGGCATCGCGCAGCGTGACCGCAGCCACCTGCGTGACCACGTAGCCCACCAGTTGCGGCCCATTGGGGCCAGGCTGCGCCATGACCAGCGCCTCGCTGACACCGGCCTGCGCCAGCAGGCAAGTCTCGATCTCGCCCAGCTCGATACGGAAGCCACGGATCTTCACCTGATGGTCCACCCGGCCGACGTATTCGATCACGCCATCGGCACGGTAGCGCGCCAGGTCGCCCGTGCGGTACAAGCGCCCGCCGTTGCCGCCGAACGGGTCGGGCAGGAAGCGCTCGGCGGTCAGCGCACTGCGGCCGAAATAGCCGCGCGCCAGCAACTGGCCGCCGATCACCAGCTCACCTACGACACCGGTCGGCACCGGCTGCCCGACGTCGTCCAGCAGGTAGATGTCCCGCCCTGGCAAAGCCGTGCCGATCGGCAAGGTGTGAGCCACGGGTTGTTCGCCCAGCACGTACGGGGTGCAGTCGAGCGTGGTGGAAGTGACCGTGGTTTCGGTCGGGCCGTAGGTGTTGAGCAGGCGCACATGGCCCAGCCCGGCCTTGTGCCAGGCGGCCATGCCTTCAGGCGGCATGGCTTCGCCGCCCGCATGAATCTGGCGCAGCTGCCCGTAGTCGCGTGGCCCTACGCTGGCGAACTGGGTGGCCAGCAGGTTCCAGTACGCGGTCGGCAGGTCGGCCACGCTGATGCCGTGGGCCAGCACCCGCTGGTAGAACGTCTCGCTGTCCCAGATTTCGTTGCCCCGCAGCATCACGGTGGCACCGCAGACCAGCGGGGCGTACAGCTGCTCGACGAAGGCATCGAAGTTGAACGTGGCAAATTGCAGGACGCAGTCGGATGCGTGGATATCGGAATACCATTGGGCCACGAAGGCGTGGCGGGTCAAGGCACCATGGCTGATGGCCACGCCCTTCGGCCGGCCGGTCGAGCCGGAGGTGAAGATCACGTAGGCCAGGTTGTCGGCGTGCACGCGGTTGAGCGGGTCGCTGTCGGCGCCGCTGCCGTCCTCAGGCGTATCCAGCAGCAGGCACTGCACCTGCGCGTCCAGCGCCAGTGCTTGGCGCAAGTGCGACTGGGTCAACAGCAGCGCGATGCGGCTGTCCTCGATCATCTGCTGCAAGCGCTCGCGGGGGAATTTCGGATCGAGCGGCACGTAGCCGCCGCCTGCCTTGAGCACGGCCAGCAAGGCGATGACCATCGGCGCATCGCGCTCGACGGCGATGCCGACCAGCACGTCCGGGCCCACGCCCTGGGCGATCAGGCGGTGGGCCAGGCGGTTGGCCGCCGCGTTGAGCTGGGCATAGGTCAGCTCGGTGGTTTCAGTGATCAGCGCAGTGTGGTGCGGAACGCGCTGGGCCTGCTGCTCGAACAGCACATGGGCAGGGGCCAGGCTTGGGTATTGACCGGCGGCCATGCCCCAGTCCTGCACCGGGGCGCGCTGGCGCCCCTCTTCGAACAGCTTCAGCTCACCCAGGCAGCGCTGGGGCGAGCCGTCCGCCATCTGCGCCAGCAGATGGGCCAGGTGGCCTGCAACCTGAGCCATGCGTTCGGCACTGAACTGCGCCGCGTCATAGCTGTAATGCAACAACAGGTCGGCCCCGGTGCTGACGCTCAGGGTCAGCGGGTAGTTGTTCTGCTCATGGCTGTGCACGTCACCAAAGTGCAGGTCACTGACGCTGCCTTGCTGCAGCGCCTCGGACACAGGGTAGTTTTCGAATACCAGCAGGGTATCGAACAATCCATCGCCGCCCTGCCCGGCCCAGCGCTGCACATCACTCAGCGCACTGTGTTCGTGGTCCCGAAGTGCCAGGTTGATGCTTTGTACGGTCTGTAACCAACCGGCCAGCGCCAGCTGCGGCTCGGGCCGCGCGACCACCGGCAGGGTATTGATGAACAGGCCGATCTGCTGCTCGATGCCCTGCAACTGCGTAGGCCGGCCCGCGACCGTAGCCCCGAATGCCACGCTGTCGTGGCCGGTGTAGCGCTGCAACAGCAACAGCCAGGCGGCCTGCACGAGCGTGTTGAGGGTGACTTTCTGCTGACGGGCAAAGCCGTGCAACTGTTCGGTCATCGCAGCGTCCAGGCGCCATTTCAATTCGCCTTGCCCGGTCTGGCCGGTGGCGGCGCACTTGAGCGCACGGCTCAGCCAGGTCGGCTCCTCAAGGGTGGCGAACTGTGCGCGCCAGAAGGCCTCGCTGGCCTGTTTGTCCTGGCGTTGCAACCAGCCGATGTAGTCACTGTAGCGCCCGTTCAGGCTCTGCAGCGCCTGGCCTGCGTAGTGCTGCAGCACCTCGCCAAGCAGCTGCGAATTGCTCCAGCCGTCGAGCAAGATGTGATGGCTGGTATAGATCAGCTGATAGCGATCATCCCCCGTGCGGGCCAGCGTCAAGCGCAGCAGTGGCGCCTGGGCCAGGTCGAAGCCTTGCTCGCGCTCGGCATCAGTCAGGCGCGTCAACGCAGCGTCAAGATCTTCATGGCCACGCAGGTCGATTTCACGGCACGGCAGCTGCACCTGCTTGCGCACCCACTGCAGCGGCTGGGCCAGCCCGCCTTGCCAGAGGAACCCGCTGCGCAATATGTCATGGCGCTGCACCACCGCCTGCCAGGCCTCACGGAAACGCTCGGGCGCCAGCCCCTCGACGCTGACCGACAGCTGGTTGATGTAGTCCCCCCCTTGTTGCTCAAGCAAGCTGTGGAACAGCATGCCCTGCTGCATGGGCGAGAGCGGGTACAGGTCCTGGACGTCCGCCCAGGGCAGGCCAAGGGCGTCCAGCTGTGGCTGATCGAGCATGGCCAGCGGGAAGTCCGAAGGCGTCACCCCAGCACTGCCCGGCAACAGGCAGTGGGCGACCAGCTGGCTCAGCTCGCGTGCGTAATCCTGCGCCAACCGCTCGATGTCGCTGCGCTCGAACATCGCTTCGCTGAAGGTCCAGCCCAGGCGCAATTGGCCTGCGTACACCTGGCCGTTGATGCTCAGCCAATTGCCGAGCGGGGCCTCGGCGCCCTGTTCAGCGCCGGCGTCCTCGCTGGCTGGCACGAACAGGGCACCCTGGTCGCTGGCAAAGCTGCCGTCGAACTGGCCCAGGTAGTTGAAGGTGATGCGCGGCTCGGCCAGGCCGTTGAGGGCTGCCTGTGACTGGGCGCTGCCCATGTAGCGCAGGGCGCCGTAGCCGATGCCCTTGTCAGGGATCGCGCGCAACTGCTGCTTGACGCGCTTGATCGCGTCGGTCACCTCAGCGGCATCGTCCAGGCGTACCGGGAAGGCGCTGGTGAACCAGCCCACTGTGCGGGTCAGGTCGACCTCGTCGAACAGCGCTTCACGGCCGTGCCCTTCGAGCTGGATCAGCGCCGAGGCCTGCCCAGTCCAGCGGCAGATCACGCGGGTCAGCGCGGTCAGCAGCAGGTCGTTGACCTGGGTGCGGTAGGCCGCCGGGGCCTGTTGCAGCAATTGCCGGGTCAGCGTGTCGTCCAGGCGCGTGTGTACCGTACAGGCATGGCGTTTTTCCAGGCTGGCGTGAGGACGCGCGCCTGGCAGGTGG